>NZ_JBOFRH010000362.1:0-1104 GCF_051650925.1 Plesiomonas sp. | reverse complement strand
CAAATATATTACCCACAGACTCTTTGATTTCAGCACGTACTTAAAGTAAGTGTCAATGAGTTATATCTATTTAGCATTAATAAACAAAACAACCGCTCGCTTTATCCATACAAACAAATTTTAATATCATATAATTTATGGGATTAAATAAAGCCTATATGCAACTTACTGGCTATCTTTTTAATTAACGCATTTTATATAACAATGAATAACCCAATACGCATTTAATGGCATAAAAAAGTAATAAATAACGCCGTTTAAAAAGCCCTGTTAAGACAGGGCTTTTTTAGGTATTACTCACTTTATGTAGTGATAATTGAGTCTAATTCGCCAGTCGCGTTATTTTTTCTCAATCCACGCATCTTGCCAGTGTGAACCGACACCCGGCTCATAATGGGTTGCAGTTTCGCTCCACTGCGTGCAATAGCCACTGTATGGGAACGGCTTACACTCATAGACTTTGCCATTTTTCGGCTGCAATACCGTGGTACCGGCAACATAGGATTTGATGGACTGCGGGAACGTAAACTCATACTCACCGGATGGTTCGCCAGTTTCCTCCGCCTTCAGCATAAAGTCAGCGCTTTTTTGCAGCACTTTTTGTTCTTTATTGCTGGCTTTAACCACCAAGCGATGATGACCGGCCTGCGCATCCTGCACCGCCAGCGTGACATTGCGCGTGCTGTCTTGCAGATCAAACGCTGTGAACGCCTGTGCCACGCCGCCATGATTATAGATAGTCGCCTGAATCGCTAAATCGCCAACCGCACGCACGTCAAAGCTAATGCTGGCTTTACCTTCGCTTAAGGTATAGCTCTCTTGCAGGCCGCTCAGCTCAAGATCCAGTGGCAACGCACTTTCATCCTTAATGATTTCAATCTCAACTCGCTCCAAACCGCTGTCTTTCTTGGCATAGACGGTGTTTTGTCCATAAGCCGGATTGATATTGCCCTGCGCATCTTTCTGGCCAGCCTGATACAGGGTCTGGCTGCTATTAATCGCTTTCGACAGTGCGTAAGCCCACTGATTTTTCTCGCCTTGCTCATTTGAGGCGATGGTCAGCGTGGTGGACAGCGCATGACGCTCACCTTGGGCATCAAACAC
>NZ_JBOFRH010000361.1:0-5693 GCF_051650925.1 Plesiomonas sp. | reverse complement strand
AAACGGGCAATAATCCAACCACCGTTTTTGAAGTAAACCTTGGCCCCATCAGCATAGCTGACTTTATCTATCTCATATTTAAACTCAGGCAGCGCTTTGTCAGTATAGATTTTGGTATATAAACGCGGCTTATCAGCAGCTTTAAATGTGCAGTCACCTTCAGCGGTATAGCAATAACCGTATTCATGGTAAATTTCACTGAGTAACTCAGAGAGTTTTTTACCACTCACACTCATCAATTCGACTAGAAGGCTTGCCGCAAAAATACCGTCTTTACCTTTGATATGTCCGCGAATCGTTAAGCCACCACTGCTCTCACCACCAATCAAAGAATCTTGTTCTTCCATTTTGGCACTGATATGTTTAAATCCAACAGGAACTTCGTAACATTGCTCACCAAAACTTGCCGCTATTTTATCCAGTAAATGGGTCGTCGCTACATTACGTACCACAGATCCTTTCCAGCCTTTATATTTGAGCATGTAGTAATATAAGAGCGCGAGGATCTCATTAGGATGAATAAAATTGCCTTTCTCATCAATGATACCGAGTCTATCAGCATCACCATCTGTGCCGATACCGATATCATAGCCTTGCTCAACAACCATTTCAGTTAAACGGCTCAATGTATGTGCGCTGGGTGATGGCAGTTTTCCACCAAAAAGGGTGTCATGCCGGTCATTGATGACGTCTAAGTCACAGCGGGCACTGATGAGAACCGTTTGTAAGCAGGTTTTAGAAACACCGTGCATAGGATCAAGCAGAACTTTTAGATGACTATTTTTGATAGCTTCCATATCAATAGCATTAATAATGGAGTCAATAAAGTCATTGGTAGGGTCAAATAATTCAATCCAGCCTTGTGCCACAGCTTCATCAAAATCAATAGTTTGAACATCATCAGCGGTTAATTGATTGGCTAGCAGTTCTACTTGCTGAGTTTCTATCTCATTTGCATCACGCCCGCCAAGAGCAAATACTTTGACACCGTTATAATCGGCTGGGTTATGACTTGCTGTGATACATGCACTTAATGCCGTTTTAAGTTGTTTGGCTGCAAACATGATCATTGGGGTTGGCGCATATTTTTTAACAAAATAGACTTTGATGCCATTAGCGGCGACAACTTGTGCCATCCATTTTGAGGCTTTATCGGATAAAAACCGACGATCGAAACCGACTACAAAGCCTTTATCTTGCTGGCCTTGCTCTTTAATCATATTTGCCAATGCTTGGCTAACTCGCTCAACGTTGGCTTTGGTAAATTCTTCGCCAATAAATGCACGCCAGCCACCGGTTCCAAAATGGATCATGATGGTACTCCTCTGTCCGTGAAAGTAGTAAGGGGTGATCGTATCTATCACCCCTTGAAATTATCCCATTATGACAATGACATCATGCACTGAACCTTCAACTTGTGCCGGAATTGCACCGTTGATGGTGTTGCCGTTAAGTGTGATTGATTTAATACCTTTACTGACATGCTCTGGGTTTTGCACGTGAATGTTAAAGGTCGCACCTCGCCACTGGCGTTGAATACGGAATTCAGGCCAACTTGTTGGAATACATGGGTCGATAATCAGGCCATCAAAGCTTAAACGCACCCCTAAGATCCAGTTAGTGGCAGCAAAATAGGCCCAGCCAGATGATCCTGTTAACCAAGGATGATTGGCTTTACCGTGCGATGTGTGATCTTTACCCATGACAAATTGAACATAGGAGTAAGGTTCGGCAATGCGCGTTTCAATCTGATCATTTTGGTTGTACGGCAGCAAAGCATCATAATATTTCATGGCTTGATCGCCGCGGCCAAGTTTAGCTTCTGCAACCCATGCCCAAGGGTTTGGATGTGAGAATATCGCGCCATTCTCTTTTACGCCCTGATAAACACGGGTGACAAAGCCAATATCATCATTAGGTGTGGCAAAAGAGGGCGCATTAAGATGTAAACCCCACGGGGAATAGAGATACTCATCTACGGCATCCATGGCTTTGGTGGCACGCTCAGTATTAGCAACCCCTGAAACGACTGCCCAAGTATTTGATTCTAGATGTACTTTACCTTCGATTTGCTCTTGAGTGCCGATTTTTTCACCGGTTTTGGTGATGCCGCGAATATACCATTCGCCATCCCACAAATTCTCTTCACAGGCGATTCGCACATCTTCTGCCATTTGGCTATAACGCTCTGCATCACCTTCACGGCCAAGGAATTTAGCTGCATCAATGAATGCATCAAGCGCCCAGTAATGCAGGAACGATACCATGGCACTTTCACCACCACCTAAGTTTAGGCAGTCATTCCAGTCGGCACGTAAGCCTTTACAAATACCGGTGCTGCCGACATATTTGGCTGAGAAATCAAGGATTTTAGTCAGGTGCTCATACACAGTGCCTGAGCCACCATCAGCATAATTGACCACTTCATCAAAGAATGCTGTTTCACCGGTTTCCATCACATAACGGCAAACGGTGGGAACTAACCAGAGTGCATCATCTGAACAGGTGTCTTCTAAACCGTGGATCATGTCATCGGCATTCGGGGTTGGGACAACAGTTGGTGATTTATATGCTGGTGCATTACTCTTATTAGGATCAAACCAAGCAGGATCAAATAAGTGCAGGCCGTAACCCTCTTTGACTTGGCCACGCAATAGTTCAATCAGGCGTTGTTTGGTTTTGACTGGATTGGTGTGTGGAACGGCCATCGCATCTTGTGCGGTATCACGATAACCTAATCCGGTACGCCCACCAACTTCGATAAATGAGGCAAAGCGTGACCATACAACACAGGTTTCAGCTTGATAAAGTGTCCATGTATTTAACATGGTATCAAGGCCTTCATGCGGTGTCTGACACTGGAATTTTTCGACACGTTGTGCCCAATGTTGTTTGATTTCGGCAAATGCGGCATCAACGTTGGCTAAATTGCTGTATTTTTCTTTTAATTGCTGACCGGCTTCCATATCACCGATACCGAGCATATAAACAAAGCGTACTTCTTCACCCGGTTGCAGAGTAAAGGCTTTGTGCAATGAACCACAGTGGTTACCGGTTTTCTCAAAGCTGTTCGAGCAGTATCCGCGCTCTACTGCAATAGGTTTAGACTCATCACGATATGCACCGAGGAATTTGTCACGTAGCCCATCAAAGCTGTCTGGGGTAAAGCTAGAGGCAAAGAAGTAATAACCGGTTTCTTTGCTCGGGTTATAGAACAGATCATATTCAAGCACGCCAGCATCATAACGTGTTCCTGCTGAATACAGGCTCATTTGATGGTTCTGATTATCAGAGGTGATGTGGCTAAAAGAGAACTCGACAAATGAGAATGCGCTGAGAGTTCGCGGTGTTGTACCGGTATTTTTAAGGGTGATATCCCACAATTCAACGTTGTCATTGACCGGAACAAACAGTGTTTTCTTGGCATCAATACCGTTGTATTGACAAGAGAATTTTGAATAGGAAAGACCATGGCGGCACTCATATTGTGCTTGTTCTAAGTCTTTACCTACCGGTTGCCATGAAATAGACCAATAATCACCGCTCTGATCATCTCGCAGGTAAACATAGTGACCAGGGCGATCAAATGTTGCATTTGGGCGGAATTTGGTCACTCGGTGATATTCGGGTGATTTATAGAAAGAATAACCACCGGCATTGTGAGAAATTACCGTACAGAAATCGTTCACCCCTAAATAGTTAGTCCACGGCGCAGGCACATCGGGACGGGTGATGACATATTCCCTGTTGTCATTATCAAAGTAACCGTATTTCATGTAAAAACCATCCTTTAAAGTAACGTTCTCTCACACCTAAAATTGGCGGTAATTAATGCCATGTCTATCGAGCAAAGGCCGATGAGCTTGCAGTCGTTGCAAAAAATCGTGCCAGTTACGGATATGTTTTTGACTCCATGCCGCTTCAGACAGAGCCAGTAAGCGTGGATAAAGCATGTAATCGATGCGATTTTGATTATTAATTTGTTCGCACCATAATGCAGCTTGGAGGCCTAGTACATGTTCACGTAATGGCGAGTCAGAAGGAAGATCTGACAGAGGCTCATAATGATAAGCTTGTTCCAAATTTAGATTGCCGGCCCAATCTACTCCCGGTTCAGAGGGGTCTTTACTCTGTGCAAAGTCGAGATAGGTATAAGGTGCCGGTTGCATGATGACGTCATACCCCTGTGTTATGCATTCAGCGCCTGCGGCTTCGCCTCGCCATGAAAAAATGATGGTTTGTTTGCTGACTTTGTTACCATCGGTGGCCTCTTCCCAGCCCATCATGCGTTTTCCATGCGCCTTAAGTTGCTGTTCGATGTAACGCAGCAGATGCCCTTGTAACTCTTTGGGAGATTGATAGTTATGTTGCTGCATCATGGCAAGACAGGCTGGGCTGTCAGTCCACACTCCCTCGGGGACTTCATCAGCACCGATATGGACATACGGCGCTGGAAATAGAGCACAGACCTCAGCAAATACGGTATCTAAAAATGTGTAGGTACTTTGTAGTGCAGGAGAGAGGATATTGTCGTTATAGTATTGAATGCTGCGATACTGTGAGTGGTCTGTTGGATCGCGTAGCAGTTCGGGCAGCGCTAAAATGGCGGCTCGACAGTGCCCTGGGATATCGATTTCCGGAATAATCATGATGCCACGAGCCTGCGCATAGGCGATGACATCGCGGATTTCAGCGTGGGTATAAAAACCACCATGGCGAGTGGAAAGCTGTGTATATTGCGGGGCGATGACCTCATCTGGCCCGCGCCATGCACCGACATGGGTTAATTCCGGATACGCTTTAATTTCAATCCGCCAGCCTTCATCATCGGTTAAGTGCCAATGAAAGGTATTAAATTTGTAATAAGCGAGCTGGTTAATTAGACGCTTAATGGTGCTAATTGTGTGGAAGTGGCGGCCACAATCGAGCATCATCCCGCGGTATGTAAAGCGAGGCTTATCATGAATTTCAACAGCGTGAATTGGGTAAACATTCTGCTTACTGTGCGCTGGCATAGCGGGAATGCATTGTAATAAGCTGGCGGTAGCATGGATAAAACCGACAACCGAGTTTGCGCTCAGTGTGATGCATGATGCATCAATAACCAGAGTATAAGCAGCATCAGACAGGGTAGTATCACGTAGAAAAACGATTTGCCCTTCTGTTTTTCTCGGTAAAGGCAATCCACAGCGTGCAGAAGCTTCTTCTTGCAACCACTGCATGGCAATTTCAGCGAGTGTGTCAGATTGCCCTATGGCGCTCATCTCACCCAGCATAAATGTAGACTCTCTCCATGCACAGTGCTGTGGCACGGGAATAATGCCCTGTTTAGCACTGACTGTTGGCAGAGAGTCAGCTAATGGCGCTTCAGCGAGTGCCAGATCAAATGCGCCAATGTGGATGGGATAACGTATTTTCGTGGTAGCGTTATCATCTCTCTTGTTATCTATTTTGGTCAGTTCCAGATAGGCATCACCAAAACCATCACTGCTGTAGTGAAGAGGCGCTGTACCTAATTCAAATTCAAAGCTAAATGTTCCACCGGCAGCAAGGGGTAGATTACCGTTGGGAGTAAAGCGACAAAAACTGCCTATTTGCTCGATCTTTCCAGACTGCACGGTAGCAGGGTTGATTAAACGGCAAATAGAAAAGCAACAGATCCAATCTGTTATGGGATGTTCTGAGTGATTGAG
>NZ_JBOFRH010000360.1:0-1130 GCF_051650925.1 Plesiomonas sp. | reverse complement strand
CAGTGCCGGTATGGCAAAGCCAATACAGAGCTCGGCCACTGGGCTCTTTAATGCGGCACGAGATGTAGCTACCCAATTGTCTAACTTACTTGAGGTGACAAATGCAGCTGTAGCAGATAATGCGAAGCATCACGCTGGGCAGACGCCGAACGCCGAGGCGAAAGATATCACGGCGCTGCGGCTGACGGGAATGAAATCAGTTAAAGAGCGCCAGGCCACAGAGCGGCTAGTCACAGAACTGGTCACAGAAATAGTACCGACCGAGCGAGCTGAGAGCGAGTTGTTCACTTCGCATGTCAGTGCCGATATCGCAAAGCCGATATCAAATCCGGCCACAAAGCTCCCCCACGGATCGCGTGATGTCGCAGCCGCGTTGTCTAGTTTGTTGGATGTAACCACTGGTGCGTTAGACCATCAGAGTGATAGCCGTATTCAGCCAGTTTCGCGCACATCGGCCTCGTCACAACCCGACGGCGTGCTAATACAGGATACCCAGTCTGCGCAGAATGTCGAGTCAAAGCGTAGCAATAGTGATTATGGCCGTCTGCAATTTCGTCGCGCAAATTTGAACGCTCTGCCTAGCCAAGCTTATTTGCGCAGTACTGGCGGGCAATTTAATGCCGAGCATGAATTGCTGAAGGCCGTACGCAGCATCCTTGAAGTGGATACCAATCAGCCATGGTCAATTCGACGCGATTTTGAACAGTTACGCAATAGGCTGTTGCCGAACTATGAATCAGATCGTAGTCGGCTATTACAAGCCGTGAGCAATAAAGAAAAACAGCATGGTTTGCAGCAGGATATGGATGTTTTACAAGAGCTGTTGGCAAATCATTCTGGCTTAGCGGCGGGTCGCTCTGCCGTACAGAATTTTGCGCGAACATTGCTTCGTGACACTGACTTGAGCCAACAAGGAAAACAGCCAAATCCATTAATCACAGCGCTTTTGGATGGTATTGCTGGCACAGGTGAAAATCGGTGGCACTGGCGTGTTGATGCCGCTCGCCAACAGCCCGCGATTGTTGCCGAAAAAGTTGTATTAACCACCGATGGCTTGCATTTCGATCCAACGCAGGTGAGGAAGTCTTAGCATGCAAAGTGAAATGAAACAGCAGGTCAAAATGATCATC
>NZ_JBOFRH010000359.1:0-1024 GCF_051650925.1 Plesiomonas sp. | reverse complement strand
AAAATGCCCAATTCGTGTAATTCAGTGAAAATTTCACGTGTCATCGGGTTGTCAGTAATCATTTCACGTTCAGTAATTTCCAGCGCCAACGTGATCGCGCCTTGTGGAAAGGCTGCCAGAAAATCACGGCAATCAGTCACAATGTCTTTATTTTTGAAATGGGTATAGCTGATATTAAAGCCAAAATGAAAATTGGGCGGTAACAGCGCTGCCTGCGCCGCGAAAATGGTACGCACCTGATGCATGAGGCTACGCGTCATCGGAACAATTAACGCACTTTCTTCGGCTAATGGAATGAACTGATTCGGCGGGATCAACCCTAATTGCGGATGTTGCCAACGCATCAGTACTTCACAGCCATGCAAACCAAAGTCTTGGCTACGTACAATCGGCTGCATGTAAGGGACAAACTCATTTTGCTCTACTGCACGCGCCAGCATGCTAATCGGTGAAACCACTCGGCTGAGATAACGGTAAGTAATGTACGCGAACAACAACCCAATCAAAATAAAGACTGCGATACTGGCATGAGAGTTATTGATGGCGTACCAAAGCAGCTTACGACTGGAGATCTGCGTCAGTACCTCATACGGGTAGTGGTCAGACTCCATAACTTGGGTAATTTTCTTCTGTGGTAAAGGGCCGCTATACACTGCGCCATCAGCGGTCATCCACTTATTACCAATACGTACCACTATCTGTAAGTGGTTGCTGAGTAAATTCAACGTCTGATGCAAATACAAACCATCAATACCCACCAGTACAGCAAGCCCTTCAGGTCCTGTTTGGCGAAAGGCTACCAGCGGTGATCCCGGTGTCACTGAACTGCCATTCATCAAATACAATTTGCCTTCGTAATAATTGGCTAGCTCAAAATCAGAATTTTTTTTCCCTGATAGGATCGTGCAATAAATATTATTATTTAAAGCAATATTTACATTCCTGACATAAGGAATCGTGATTACCTGATAAAGCATCTTCTTTACCATGGCATCAGAACAGCTTAGGTCTGCTGACGAAGCGA
>NZ_JBOFRH010000358.1:0-2676 GCF_051650925.1 Plesiomonas sp. | reverse complement strand
GGGATTGACGGTAAAAACGTGGTGACGGTCTGGGTAGGACGCGATGATAACGGTGAGGCCAAACTTACCGGTGCTAACGGTGCGCTGACTCTGTATCGTCGTTATCTGGAGAACCTGCCGCCGATGCCGTTGGTCATTAAAATGCCGCCGGGGATCGCTTGGGTTGGTGTTAGCCCGAGCGGGGCATTTGATTGCGGAGCGGCGCAGACATTGCCAGTGTGGAGCAGCTCTCCCGAGCAGTTCTGCTCCCGCCCAGAGCCGGTGTATCCGTCTGCGCCGTCAGAGTCTGCCCATCCTATTGATCAGATGGGAAATTGGATCCAGAACGTACTGGGCTTGTAGTGCTCAACGTGGATTAAAAAATCAGACAAAAAAGCCGCTACCCAAAAAAGGGCAGCGGCTTTTTTTTATCTCTACGGAGTGTACTTAATCTACAAAATGTACTGTTCTACAAAATATACTGACTGCAACACCCGTGTTAATCCGGCTTGCAGTTATTTGCTCAGTTTGGCAAAACAGCGCTCTGCGGCCGCAATCGTTTCATCAATGTCAGCCTCTGAATGCGCCAAAGACATAAAACCGGCCTCAAATGCAGAAGGCGCAAGATACTGGCCTTCATCCAGCATCAGGTGGAAGAAGTGCTTAAAGCGCTCCACATCACAAGCCAGCACATCTTGATAACAGGTAACACGTTCAGCCTCAGTAAAGAACAGACCGAACATACCACCAACCTGATTGACCACTACCCCGATATTCTGACGCTGTGCTGCGGCACGTAAGCCCTCAGCCAAACGCACGGTCAGCGCGTTTAGGCGTGCTTCATTGCCCGCTTTCGCCAGCTCAGTTAAACAGGCATAACCTGCTGCCATCGCAATGGGATTACCCGATAGCGTACCGGCCTGATACACAGGTCCGGTTGGCGCGATATGCGCCATGACATCGCGGCGACCACCAAATGCGCCAACTGGCATGCCACCACCGATAATTTTACCCAAACAGGTGATATCCGGTGTCACGCCGTAGTAGGCCTGTGCGCCGCCTAATGCCACCCGAAAACCGGTCATCACCTCATCAATAATCAGCAGAGCGCCAAACTGATCACACAGTGCGCGAAGCCCCTGTAAAAAGCCCTCTTCTGGCGGGATACAGTTCATATTTCCGGCGACTGGCTCGATAATAATGCAGGCGATTTCTGTCGGGAACTGCTCGAATGCCGCTTGTACCGAGGCCAGATCATTATAAGTACAGGTCAGTGTATGCTTGGCAAAATCAGCCGGAACACCCGGTGAGTTTGGTTGGCCCAGCGTCAGCGCCCCCGATCCGGCCTTCACCAGCAGAGAGTCAGCATGGCCGTGATAGCAGCCTTCGAACTTGATTATTTTGTCACGATTTGTGTAACCGCGCGCTAAACGGATCGCACTCATGGTAGCCTCTGTACCAGAGCTAACCATCCGGATTAACTCCATGGAAGGCACCAGCTGTGTCACACGCTCGGCCATGATCACTTCCATTTCAGTCGGTGCACCAAAACTCAACCCGCGCTCGGCAGCTTCAATAACCGCGTGGCGGATAGCTGGGTGATTATGCCCTAAAACCATCGGCCCCCAAGAGCCAACATAATCGGTGTACTGCTTACCTTCTACATCAAACAGATAAGCGCCATCTGCCCGCTCCACAAACAACGGGCTACCGCCAACGCCGTTAAATGCGCGAACCGGTGAGTTTACACCGCCGGGAATGGTTTTTTGAGCCTGAGCAAATAAGGTTTCTGACTTGGTCATACGGAATTCCTGAATATCTGTCACTACACTAAGATCATTATGCTCAGGCAATGACACTAAAAAAAGGGCACATACGCAAGGAGTGTACAGAGTACTCATTCCATAGCGTTAACACCAAATGCACACAAATAGACTAAAACAGGGTGGAAAAGCAAAGCAGATATAGTAATCGAAATGATTTAGCGCAGCGATCTGTGTTGCAGATCACGCTACGATTCATACTACAATTTTTATATTCCCCAGATTAGGATTGTTTCTTCTATGAGTGGCTTGATTGACGGTACACCTGCACAGCCCACTGTCAGGCAAGGAAATACAGGTCGGGTTCGCCGCCTGCTAGAACAAGATAAAACACCGGTGATTGTACTGATACTGTGTGCCTTGGTCGGTTTGTGTGCCGGTGGTGTTGGGGTGGCGTTTAACCACTTTGTGGCATGGGTGAAGTTTGAACGTGTTGATGTGCTGGCCTCTATCGCCGATTACGACATTCTAGTCTGGATGGGTGTTTTTATTCTTTCCGCTGGGCTTGCAGCCTTTGGTTACTATCTGGTGAACCGATTTGCACCGGAAGCGGCCGGTTCGGGTATTCAGGAAATTGAGGGTGCAATGGATGGCCTGCGTCCGGTACGCTGGTGGCGGGTATTGCCGGTGAAATTTTTTGGCGGATTGGGTACGTTAGGCTCGGGTATGGTACTCGGGCGTGAAGGGCCAACGGTGCAGATGGGCGGTGCGGTAGCACAGATGATTGCCGATATGTTCCGGATGGGGAAAAATCCGGAGATTCGTAATACTCTGCTGGCCGCCGGAGCCGCCGGTGGTTTAACCGCAGCCTTTAATGCGCCATTAGCCGGCGTGTTGTTTGTCATTGAAGAGATGCGCCCACAATTTCGCTACA
>NZ_JBOFRH010000357.1:0-1025 GCF_051650925.1 Plesiomonas sp. | reverse complement strand
TGATGATTGCCGCCATGCCCAAACTGCGTGCCGCCATGCATCTGGATACGGTATTTACCTTCTGCGATCGTGATGTCGTCACGCTGTATCCTGCTATCGTCAACCAAATTAAAACCTTCTCATTGCGTCCTTCTGATGGGCCCACCGGCATGAAGCTTAAGCGCGATAAAGGCACCTTTGTCGAGGCCGTCGCTGCGGCCTTGAATCTGAAAAAATTGCGTGTGGTTGAAACCGAAGGAAATGATTACGATACCGAACGCCAACAATGGGACAGTGGTAACAATGTGGTCGCCCTCGCCCCTGGGGTCGTGATGGCTTACGATCGTAACACCAAAACCAATACCCAATTACGCAAACAAGGCGTTGAAGTGATTGAAATTGTCGGCAGTGAACTTGGTCGCGGTCGCGGCGGTGGTCACTGTATGACCTGCCCGATCATTCGTGATGCCGTTGATTATTAGCTTTGTGTTTAACTGTGTTGATCTCCTTGAGTGGCATAGTGATAGATAGTGATTGATAGTGATAACCACGACAGTGAATAGCCAACTGCACGCAAATAAAAACAGCAAGCCCAGCAGGTGAATACCCACTGGGCTTGTTAATTTTAAACACTCACTTTAGCACTCGATTATTCAGACATTAACCGAGCGTTTTTCATCAGCATGAAAAGCAATGCCATTACAGGATATTGCTGATTGCATTCGCCAATTCTTTTTCTAAAACTGGCTTGGCTTCTTCAAACTTCAAATTCACCTTATTGGCATTGGAGATCACACGTGTTTGGTATTTTTGCTTGTGTTCTTCCTTTGCGCTGGTTTGGACTTTGTAGCCGGAAGTCCCTTGTGTCAGCGCCGCGACATCATTGGTCATAACTTTACCATTAGTTCGCTCAGTGATCTGAACATCAGTGACCATGGTATAGTTAATATCTTCCACCAAGGTATCGGCCGCTAAACCAATAACACCGGCAGCCAAACCTACCCCTAACGTGGTACCCGCTGAATTAGAATTATAAGCTGCGATAC
>NZ_JBOFRH010000356.1:0-1680 GCF_051650925.1 Plesiomonas sp. | reverse complement strand
TTCTGGTCAGTATTGAGCGCTACAGTCGCCGTCGGCAGCAGGTGTACCAAAAGGGCATGGGGCGTGAAGCCCATGAGTTGACCCGCTTAACGGGCTGGCGATCACTGGCTGCACAAACTTACTGCTGGGGGCTGTTACTACTGGCGTTTGGTTTACCTGTCGGCAAACTTCTTTACTGGGTTACGCACTATTTTAGCGAATCATGGACCAGTGAATTTTTGATCTATAGCGGCAACAGTTTGCTGGTTTCTCTGTTGGCTGCCGGCGTGACTCTGCTGCTGGCACTGCTGCTCAATTTTTATCGCCGTTTAAGCCAAACCCCCCGTAGCGCCGTGCCGATGCGGATGGCATCGCTCGGGTATGCGGTACCGGGTACGGTGCTGGCTATCGGTTTACTGATCCCGCTGACTGCGGCTGATCACGGGCTAAATGGCATGGCTAAATGGGTCGGTTTACCGATGCCTGGGCTAATTTTCAGTGGCTCACTGCTGGCGCTGGTGTTTGCCTACAGCGTGCGGTTTTCGGCTATGGCTGTTGGGGGAATTGAGAGCAGCTTAGGTAAAATATCGCCTTCATTAGATATGGCCAGCCGTACTATGGGGTGTAAACCATTGTCGATGTTGAGGCGGGTACACTTGCCGCTGTTGCGTCGTGGTTTACTGACCGCGGGCATGATGGTGTTTATCGAAAGCATGAAAGAGCTGAATGCCTCATTGCTGCTGCGCCCATTTAACTTTGATACGCTGGCGACCCATGTGTTTACCTTTACCTCTGATGAGCAACTTGAGTTAGCGGCATTGCCGGCTCTGGTTTTAGTGCTGGTGGGGTTGTTGCCCGTGATCTGGCTTAACCTCTCGTTACAGCGGAAATCCTGATATGTATGCATTATCTGTTACCAACCTGACATGCCGTTATCAGGGAAGAGCGGTACTGGAAAATCTGTCTCTGAATGTGATGGAAAAAGAGATCCTGTGTCTGCTTGGTTCAAGCGGGTGTGGTAAAACCACCCTGCTCAAAGCGGTGGCCGGCCTGTTGCCATTGAGTGATGGCGAAATCGTGATTGGCCAGCAGACCGTCAGCCGTCAGGGGCTAAATTTAGCCCCTGAAAAGCGCAATATTGGCATGATCTTTCAGGATTATGCGCTCTTTCCACACCTGACCGTGGCTCAGAATGTGGCTTTCGGGCTGCACGGCCAACCACGCAGCCAGATTGATACCACGGTGCAAGAGATGTTGTCGCTCGTGCGCCTTGACGGGCTTGATGATCGTTTCCCGCATGAGTTATCCGGCGGGCAGCAGCAGCGTGTTGCTATTGCGCGTGCACTGGCCTGCGATCCGGCATTGTTGCTGCTTGATGAACCGTTTTCCAATATTGATACTCAAGTACGCTTTGCGATGATCCAAGAGATTCGACAAATCCTTAAAGCGCGCGGAGTGGCTGCCATTTTTGTTACCCATAGCAAAGAAGAGGCGTTTGCGTTTTCTGATCGTATGGCGGTGATGAATGATGGCGTGATTGCACAAATCGGTGAGCCTTCACAGCTGTATCACCAGCCTTGTAGCCGTTTTGTGGCCGATTTTCTTGGCACGGCCAATTACCTGAGTGCTCGCGTGCTCGACAAACAGCGTCTGGATACGGTTATTGGCACCTTTACGTTTCCACAGCCGCTGCCGTTTACG
>NZ_JBOFRH010000355.1:0-1533 GCF_051650925.1 Plesiomonas sp. | reverse complement strand
GCTTCTTATCGGCGTGTCGATTGGCGCTGTGGCGATTGCTGCAGCAGCATGCGAATTGGCAGTGCGTCTTTATCTATCTGGGCGCTAGTTAATTGGCCGCCACCAGCTCGGTGGCGGTTTGTGTTACACCTGCGTCTATGCATGTTTATTGTTCTACAGGCGAGCAACACAAAAAATAACACATGATTTTATTGCAATGAATTTAAATAGCTTTTTGTAAAAGTTCACACATATCGCAATTAATGCATTTGTCAGTGATTAGTAAAGCCATGGGGAAAACTTCTTCAAATTCAGTATGTCAGGGTGAGTTCGCACTGAAACAGCCAAAAAAGTAGCCAGTTGACTGGCGTAGGATCTGGGCTTATCAGTGGAAGGCGGTCTGCCGATCTGCATCTTTGCGGAAGGAAGACTGCCGAGCCAATCGGTGCGCACTGTAGCATAAAAGCGCTATCAACCACACGCGCAACCGCGCCGAGCGTATTGGGTGAGCGTGAAAAGCGTGAGAGAAGCCGTGGGTGAAATAAGTGTAGATGTGAGACGAAGGATTTGCCGCTGCCGACAAAAAGCAAAGAGGAATGAACTTGAGTTCATTCCTCTTACCATCAGCGTATAGCGCTGAATTAACCGCGAATGTTTTCTAATTCTTTTTCCGTCACAAACATGGTCAAGGTTTTGCCTTTGATGTACAGACCATCACCCACGCGATCTAGGGTGACCAGGGCTTTACGGTCTGTGTTCACGATGATGCCATTTTTTTCCAGATCGGCGACTGCGGTAGTTTTACCAAAGCGAGTCATCGATTTTAGGATATCAGCCTTTCTCAGGCTAAAAGAGACATTTGGGATCCGTGATTTAAACTCAATCTTACGTCCGTCATCGTAAGCGCGAATCTTGGTGAGCTTTCCATCAACAGAGCCAGCCATTGCAGAAAGCGGTAAGGCCAATAACGCAACCAGGCAAAAACGACCAATAGATTTTTTCATCTTAATCACTACTCAAAATGGGCGAGCTTTCAGGAAGTTGCACGCAACCCTCCCGCTGACGTTCTCGCCATAAATGGGCTGGGCAATGTACCTGAACCGGTTTCTGGTTTGTTGCCGGCTGTGCTATTTCTCTATCACCCCTCGAAACAATTCAATATGTCATTTAACTAACTGGCAGAATAATCTGCGCCATGCTCGGCCTTCCCAAACGGGGAATAACCGTGGCTCCAGAGGGAGAAGCGCAATGAAAATAAGAACAAAATGAGAACAAAAAAAAGAAACTACGTAAGGCAAGATGGATCTCGTGCACGGATATATCTGAAATGGATAATGAGGCGGATAAGTAGAGATACGTGATGGTCAAGGCTGTGCTGAGTGCAGAACGTGGGGCTAGCCTAGCTTGCTTTAGCCCCCGAATTGCACGTTAGGTAAGTTTTTTCACCAGCGCTTCACTGTGCAAAATGCGGTGCCGAGCATTGCCTGCATCTTGCTGCACCATGCCCATAAACAACAGATCGGTCAGTGCCAGCTGCGCGGTACGTGAGAACAT
>NZ_JBOFRH010000354.1:0-1004 GCF_051650925.1 Plesiomonas sp. | reverse complement strand
TGCTGAATGCCACCGTAACGCCACAATCACTGGAAAAAAGCACCAAAGTGCTGATGCCATACCTGAAAAACTCACTGCAATTGTTCTTTAACCAGACACCGGTTTATGTGCTGGACTCAAACCGCAGTAAAGAAGAAGCGCTGGTACGTCAGCTAGCAAAAGGCATTGAAATCAAACCGGGTAAAATTATTATCCCCCTGTCTGAATAATGATGGCCTCTGAATAAGTACGGCTTCTGAATGACGGCCAACGCTGAATCTGGGCTGGCTGACTTTGTCAGCACTGCTGAGCAAATACAGCGATGGGAAAAGTGATCAGGTTATCTCTGTGTTAAAAAAAGCCCCTGCACTGCAGGGGCTTTTTCGTATGTGGCAAACTATGTAGCAGGCTGTGTAACCAGCAACGCGTGTTTACACCAATCGGTTAATGGTCATATCAAGCGTTATCGCTCTCATCGCCATTTTGCGCTTCTAACTGCTCCACCAGCTCATCAGCCATGGCGGATAGGGCTTCACGAGTCAGTACCGCCAGCGCGCGGTAGAAGCCGGTTTTGGCATGCATCTCAACTTGCCCCAATACTTTCGCCGCGGTTGGCAACAGATAGTGCTGGAATAGCGCCTCTTGCGCTGACACTTCATCTTCTGCGCTTTGATCTTCAACCCATGAGGCCGTTAGCAGCATCTGGCCAAAGTGACCACCCGCTACCGAGCCGGCGCCCGGCATGCCCACTTGCTGTTGGAAAGCCACAAAGCCTTGAACATCAATACCATGCTGTTCAGCCAGCAGTGATACTGCACCGTTATCGCCAAACAGTTCGCTATAATCGGCGCACAGTGCCGCCACATCTTGCGGCTGACGCAACTGTTTGAGGGCAAACTCGCTGTTATCACTCAATACCAGCGGCCACATTTCGCTAAGGGCACCTTGCTGCAGCATATTAAGTACTGGCGGCATCACCGCATCATCCGGACGACGATAAAACAGCGTGCCGAACAAACGGCATA
>NZ_JBOFRH010000353.1:0-1991 GCF_051650925.1 Plesiomonas sp. | reverse complement strand
CTCGCGATCTGCAGGCTTTCTGGCAAGGGGCGTATAAAGAAGTACAAAAAGAGATGAAGGGGCGTTATCCCAAGCATGTGTGGCCGGACGATCCAGCCAATACCCAAGCTACTCGTGCCACGAAACGGCACTGGCAGGGGTGAGGTTTGCGAGTAATGTGCTGATGAGTTGCTCATGCCGGAACCGAATGAATCGGGCATGCAATCAATCGAATATGCTGGGATATTAATAGGCGACCACTTATCTCTATGATTAATCGGTAGAACATAACATTGAGGGCGGTGTCGCGTAACTGGACTCATCGTCTTGACTTTCACAAACTGCTTCGTGGACTATGCGCGATTCATCTTACAATTTGCGTATGTCTGTTTTACCGTTCCACCGGCATCCGCAAGCGTAACCAGGGGAATAACGTATTCCTCTGGTGGTTCCTCGGTTTATTTCTTGGCTGGTGTTTGGTGGATTATGCCCACAATTTATGCTTTAAAATCCCGCTTTCAACACGTATTGCGTCCTTTGGTACGTCTGTTAGCCGCTGTCGGAGTGACGGCCAATCAGGTCACACTGGCGGCCATGTGTGGTTCCGTACTGTATGGCGTGTGGCTGTCTCTTTCGTCACATAGCTCCCTATCTTGGTTATTGTTGCCGCTATTTCTGTTTTGTCGCATGGGGTTGAATGCAATCGACGGCATGTTAGCCCGCGAATTTGATCAGCAGTCACGTTTGGGGGCGATCCTGAATGAGGCCGGTGATGTTGTGTCTGACTCCGCTTTGTACTTGCCCTTTATGTTGGTCGCGCTGCAACCCGAATGGGTGCTATTGGCGGTATTGCTGGCCATATTGTCAGAGTTTATTGGGGTGCTTGGCCCCGGAATGGGGGCTTCCCGTCGTTATGATGGCCCGATGGGAAAAAGTGATCGGGCATTTTGGTATGGGGCATGGGCATTGGCGATCGGGCTTTGGCCAGTGTTGCGGGCGTATACCAGCGTTGTCTTTGGCGTGACGGCGTTACTGCTGTTGGTCACCATTATCAATCGGAGCCGTATGATGTTGCGGGAGACTAAACATGTTTGATGGATTGAACATACAACCGTTGCAGTGGGCGTTAGGCGGTGTGTTTTTGTTGTTGGCGTTGGCCAGTCTGGTCATTCGTGGGCTGGCACACCGTAAACCGGAAAAGAACTGGTTGGAGCTAAAACAACGGGTCAATACGTGGTGGTGGATTGTTGGTATTTTCTCGCTGACCTTACTGGGCAATACCGTACTGGCGTTGGTGGTGTTTGCCTTAATCAGCTTTTTGGCTCTCAAAGAGTACCTGACTTTGTGTGCTACGCGTACCGTTGATCATGTTGTGTTGTTTTGGGCTTACCTCAGTATCCCTCTGCAATATTACTGGCTGGGGATCCACTGGTACGGCATGTTCATCATCTTCATTCCGGTTTATATCTTCCTCTTTGTGCCGATGCGTATGGTACTGGCGGGGGAGACGCAGGGCTTTCTTAAGGCCGCCGCCTCGTTACAGTGGGGGCTGATGATTTGTGTCTTTAGCCTGAGTCATATGGCGGCTGTATTGACCGTGCCACAACTCAGTGGCGCAGGCAGTGCATCACAAGGGGCGATGCTGCTGTTTTATCTGGTTTTACTCACACAGTTAAACGATGTGGCACAGTATCTATGGGGCAAGAGTCTGGGTAGACGCAAGATAGCGCCGAAAGTCTCCCCAAATAAAACGCTAGAAGGCTTTTTGGGCGGGGTACTGACCACGACCGTGCTGGGTGCGGTGCTAGGGCCGCTACTGACGCCGCTTACTTTGGTTCATGGGCTATTTGCCGGCTGTTTGATTGGCTGTACCGGATTTATTGGTGACATTGTGATTTCGGCGGTTAAACGCGATATTGGGGTGAAAGACTCCGGGCGTTTATTGCCCGGGCATGGGGGGATCTTGGATAGACTCGATTCGCTGACGTATACGGCGCCGCTGTTTTTCCATT
>NZ_JBOFRH010000352.1:0-1379 GCF_051650925.1 Plesiomonas sp. | reverse complement strand
AAATCGGGCGAGTTTAAGGTGAGCGAATGATTCGGGTGCTTTTTTTTGCGCAAGTGCGTGAGCTGGTGGGCGAAGATATGCTGACACTGAACGCGGAATTTGCCACGGTGGAAGCGTTGCGGCTTGAACTCTCTGCGCGTAGTGATAAATGGGCATTGGCGCTAGAGAAAGAGAAACTGCTGGTGGCGGTAAATCAAACGTTAACGCCGTTAGACAGCCCGCTACACGATGGCGATGAAGTGGCTTTTTTCCCGCCAGTAACCGGAGGCTGATGATGAGCACAATACCGCCAGCACTGACGCGTATTCGGGTTAGCGAAGCGCCGTTTAGTCTTGATGAAGAGCACAACTGGTTATCGTGCGATGATGAGAGCGGGGCAGTTGTCACGTTTGTCGGAAAAGTACGCAATCATAATCAGGGTGATGATGTTGTCGCGCTGCGTTTAGAGCACTATCCTGCGATGACAGAAAAAGCGTTGGCGGATATTGTCTCTGAAGCTCGCAGCCGCTGGCCGTTGCACCGCATTTGTGTGATTCATCGAGTGGGTGATCTGCATTGTGGTGAGCAAATTGTGTTTGTCGGTGTCAGCAGCGCGCACCGTGATGCCGCATTTGCAGCTAACACATTTATTATGGATTACCTAAAAATGCGTGCGCCGTTTTGGAAAAAAGAGCAAACTCCTGAGGGTTCTCGCTGGGTTGAGGCCAAACATAGCGATAAAGAGGCGGCAGCGCGATGGTCAGATTGTTCCGCAAGCTGAGTGCACACTGCGGCAATAACGCGGTTAGGAAAGTGCATTTTGCGGCCGTGGTGATCAGTGTGTGTACTGCGCTGATCAGTAGCCCTGCAGTGCAGGCGGATACGCTCAATATTGCAGTTGCTGCCAATTTTAAACCGACGCTCGATGCGCTTGCCCCGTTATTTGCGCGCCAGTCAGGGCATCAGTTGCGCATAACCTCGGCCTCTAGCGGTGTGTTGTATACCCAGATTATCAACGGTGCGCCGTTTGATGTTCTCTTGTCGGCAGATACCGAGCGACCGGAGAAACTTGAACAAGAGCAGCGCACTGTTGCTGGTTCGCGTTTTACCTATGCACAAGGGCAACTGGCCTTGTGGAATATCGGAGAGCCGGTTTCACTGGCTGACCCACAGGCATGGCGCGGCCGTTTGGCTATTGCTAACCCACGTACTGCACCGTATGGCAGTGCAGCAAAAGCATGGCTAGAGCAACATAATGCGTGGCAATCGCCTACATTAACGTTAATTACCGGTGCAAATATTTCACAGACGTATCAGTTTGTTGATACTGGCAATGCCAATATGGGGTTGGTGGCGTATCCGAATGTGTTGGTTAGTCAACCCAAAGGGCAGATATTGCT
>NZ_JBOFRH010000351.1:0-2258 GCF_051650925.1 Plesiomonas sp. | reverse complement strand
GTGCCGTATGCCCTGCTGCATAACCTCAAGCACAATAAAGTGCTGCATGAGCGTGTGGTATTGATGACCATTCGTACCGAAGATGTGCCGTATGTGGCCGCCGATCAGCACATTGAAATAGAGCCGTTATCACCGAGTTTTGTACGGGTGATCGCCACCTATGGCTTTAAAGAGACCCCCGATGTGGAAGAGGTTTTCCGCCGCTGCTGTATGAAGGGCATGATGTTTAGCCTGATGGATACCTCATTTTTCTTATCACGGGAAACTCTGATTATGGGGAAACGGTCACTGTTTGGGCAGGTTCGTGGCCTGATTTTCATGTGGCTGAGTAAAAATGCGTTACGTTCTACCGACTTTTTCCATATTCCACCGAATCGAGTGGTAGAGTTAGGGGCACAGGTAGAAATATAATTCTGTTAGGTTACAGTAAAGACCAACAGATAACGCAGACGTGAGGTGAGGAAGTGATTTGGTTTGCAGGCGATCCTCACGGTTCTTTGGCCTACTTATTGCCCTTGGTGCAAGCAGAAAAGCCCGATGCACTGGTTATTTTGGGTGATCTGGCTTTGCAATCGTCGGCAGATTTGCAGGCGCTGGAAGAGGTCACTGAAGTCTGGTTTATTCCTGGCAATCACGACAGCCTTTCGGTAGCCGCTTATGAGGCGCTGTTCAGTGGCGCATTTGGCGGCCGTAATCTGCACGGGCGGGTGGTTGAGATTGCGGGTGTGCGGATTGCCGGTCTGGGCGGCGTGTTTCGCGGTCAGATCTGGATGCCGCCCTACAAGCCGATGTTTTTTGACCCTATTCACTACTGCCAGCATTTAGAGCAGGGCCAGTTATGGCGCGGCGGTCTGCCTCTGCGCCACCGCACCACACTGTTTCCCTCAGATCTGGAGGGATTAAGCCAACAGCAGGCTGATATCTTAGTCACCCACGAAGCGCCCGCGGCTCATCCGCGTGGTTTTCAGGTGATCGACAATGTTGCGCGCTCACTTGGCGTGCGGCAACTGTTTCATGGGCATCATCACATTAACCGAGAGTATGACCCTGCCGTGGGTTTTCAGGCCGTTGCGGTCGGTTATCGGGCAGTATGCGATCAGCATTTACGCTGGATAAGCCTTGGTGAAGAGGTTGCCCCACACCATCAGCCGCGCCAATCCCGCCATTCTGCGGGCGGCGATGGATCAACATCCCGCCGCTGATATTCACCGCTATTTTCATCTGGGTGCATACGTTGACCCTGCTGCTTAACCGATCCGGCTAAAAGTTTTGGCATAAAGTTTATCGTTTGCGTCACACTTTATCTGATCTTGATTGTCGTTTTGCTGCAATGTGCTTTAATTACTGCATATCGAAACGTTTCGATGCCTGTTTTTAGCCTTTTGCTGCGAGTAACGGCCATGAAGAAAAGTTTTCTGTTAAATGCCGAATTATCCCACCTGATTGCCCGTCTTGGGCATACCGATGGTCTGACGTTATGTGATGCCGGTCTGCCCATCCCCGCAGATCCGCAGCGTATTGATCTGGCCGTTTCAGCCGGTGTGCCCTCATTCATGCAGGTAATGAGCGCCATCACCCATGAAATGCAGGTTGAAGCGGTACTGATGGCCGAAGAGTTCATCAGCGTCAACCCGCAACTGCATGCTCAAGTGGTCGATCATTTGACTCAGCTCGGTGTGCAGCAGGGGAATACCATTCGCATTGAGTATGTGCCACATGAAGCCTTCAAAGTGCGCACCCGCAGCAGCCGTGGTGTGGTACGCAGTGGTGAGTGTACGGCGTATGCCAACGTGATTTTTTACTCCGGTGTGGTGTTCTGAGGAAACGGTTATGTCTGACACCCTGTTACTGCAATTAAGCGGTATTGATAAAGCCTTTCCCGGCGTGAAGGCACTCTCTGGTGCGAGTTTGTCAGTGTATGGCGGCCGTGTGATGGCGCTGATGGGCGAAAACGGCGCGGGAAAATCAACCCTCATGAAAGTGCTGACTGGGATCTACCAAAAAGATGCCGGTACGCTGAACTACCTCGGGCAAGCCGCCAGTTTTAGTGGCCCGAAAGCCTCACAGGAAGCAGGTATTAGTATCATCCACCAAGAGTTGAACCTGATCCCGCAGTTGACCATTGCCGAGAATATCTTCTTAGGCCGCGAATTTCTCGGCCGTTTTGGTCAGATAGACTGGCCGACTATGTATGCAAAAGCGGATCAACTGCTGGCTCGGCTGAATGTGCGCCACAGTAGCCGCCAGTTATTGGCCGA
>NZ_JBOFRH010000350.1:0-10667 GCF_051650925.1 Plesiomonas sp. | reverse complement strand
CGACTTATCCATGTCATGACTGTGTGCTCATTTTAGAAAAACGAAAGAGTAATACTTAATTATTAAGACTATTTTGTCTATTTTGCCAGTTTATCTAGTCAATAATCAGAAACATGACTATAAAGATCTGATAACTCTTTGACTTATTATGGTACGGACACCATGCGGATAAAAATTCCGGCAGCATTGCAGCAGATGTTTTTTTACGGCCTTGGGCTGATCCTGATGAAGGGGATCTCATTGCTGATGCTGCCTGTTTTTACCCACTATCTGTCGACGGCTGAATTTGGGCAACTTGAGGTGTTACTGGCTCTGATCAATATCGGCACGTTATTGCTAGGGTTAGGGTTGGTCGATGCGCTGTATCGTTTTGCTGGGGTTTCACATACACCCGAAGAGCGTAATCAGGTTGCCGGCACGTTGTTTGGTCAAACCTTAATTATTGCAATATTAGGTGTTCTGGTTCTTCTTCCTTTTTCTGCCCATATTGCCGCGTTATTACCCGGTGTTGTTTCTGTTTCCGCTGTTCGCTGGGCATTGATCTCTATTGCTTTAGAAGGGGTTATTGGTATTCCACTTGCGTGGATACGGATGAAAGGGATGGCTCGTTTTTTCTTCTTGTGTACGGCTGGGCGGGTCGTGATACAAGCGTTTTTGATTTGGGTTTTTCTGCGCAGTGGTTACGGTGTTGAGGGTGTAATCATGGTAGGTGCGCTGGCCAGTTTAGGGCAAGCGATTTTAATGGGGGGCTGGCAGTGGCGTGATACCGGTTCTCACTTTAGGCTACAAAATAGCACACAGTATTTACGTTATGGTTTCCCTATATTAATCAGTGGTCTGGCAGGTTTTGCCGTGGCAGGGTTAGATCGCTGGTGGTTGGCGGGTTCTGCAGGGGAAACTGAACTAGCCTATTATGCGGTAGCAGCCAAATTTGCATTAGCGGCCGGATTAGTATTACAGCCTTTTGCGCTTTGGTGGTATCCCAAACGTTTTCAATTATTGGGTGATGCAAAAGGGCTACAGCAAAACGCAGACTTTGCAGAGTTTGGGGCATCTTGCGGTTATTTATTGGCCGGTGTGGTAGGTGTTATTGCACCTTACTTAATTATGAAGTTAACACCGGCCGCTTATCATCCGGCAATACAATTAGTCCCTTGGTTAGTCGCGGCAATGGCATTTAAAACACAATCTGAATTAATGAATGTAGGTTGTTATAGCCAATCTGACAGTAAAATACAGATGAATATTCATTTGGCCAGTAGTGCTGTAGGTGTGATCGGTTATGCAATATTAATTCCCTTCTTTGGCGTTTTTGGCGTTATTATTAGCCAGTTGTTGGTCAATATATTACGTGCAGGTCTGTTTTTTTATTGTAGCCAGCGGTTATTGTCTCTGCCTTATCGTGGGTATGGTGTAATCAGTTCGGCATTGTTAATGGGGATAGCGCTATGGATAGGCCAGTGGTGGGTAGCCCAACACCCCATTTTATAATTCGCCATGGTAAACCGGTATTCGTGAGCACACTGCTTTGTGTGCTGGTTGCTGCTGTATGGTGGTTTGTGCCGTTACCATTAATTGGCCCTATTTTAGGGATGCTGATTATTGGTGTGCTACTGGTTTTTCGTTTTCCATTTTGGGTTGTATTGGCTTTTATCGCATTTTCTTTTTTCCGTATTCATGAAGTTATTCCTCAACTTAATCCGTTGCGATTACCACAACTTCTTGCAGTAGCGGCATTGGCCGTATTGTTATGGCATACGTTAATGACAAAAAAAATTCAACCATTTTGGTGTTCAGAATTTAAATGGTTAAGTATTTTTTTTGTGCTGGTGACGATTGGTGTTTTTATGGCCGCAAATCGTGGTGAAGCATTAGCAGCCTGGAATGGAACATATGTGAAAATTGTCACGATGACATTTGCTATTGCGTGGCTGATGGACAGACCGGCCGATTTTGCTATGGCAACACGGGTTTTTATTGCTTGTGGTTTATTGGTGGGTATTGTTGCTTTGTATAACAAAAGTGCCGGAATAGGGTTAGTGGAAGAGACCCGCGTTACCATTGGCCGAGAGTTAGGCTCAGTTCTCGGTGATCCAAATGATTTAGCGTTGGTGCTGTTATTTCCTGCCGGATTTTCGTTAGCCACTGCACTTGAGTCGCGCGCGCATAAAATGGAGCGTTTTTTTGGCTTAGCCGGATTTTTAGTTAATTTGTTGGCTATTATTGCAACACAAAGTCGGGGTGGTTTACTGGGTATTTGTGCTGTGATGGCGGTATCGGGTTATCGGAAAATAAAATCAAAAGTCTTACTGTTTTCTCTTGGAACTATTGCACTATTAATTTTATTTGCTGTGGCCGGAATCAGTGGCCGTAGTTCTGGAGGCGCATCTGAAGATGGTATTGATGCTTCCGCAATGGGGCGGTTATACGCATGGGAAGCTGCATGGGGTATGGCTGTTGCACACCCATTTCGTGGGGTGGGGTTAAATAATTTTTACTATAATTACTATTTTTATAGCCCCCATTGGGATGGATTAAATCACGCCGTTCACTCTACATGGTTTAATGTGTTATCTGAAACTGGATTTTTAGGGTTTACGATTTTTTTAATTATGCTCTTTTCTACGCTATTTCATGTTTGGCGAGTTGCATCTAGTCTTGATAGATCAGAACCACATTCAGTAACGATTGCAATTAATGGCGTTGTGGCCAGTATTATTGGTTTTTGTGTTTCAGGCACATTTTTAACACAAGGTTTTACATGGCCGGTCTATTTACAACTGGCGATTGCGGTAGCGGGTATGCGTGCGATTGAAAAACAGCGGGCATTACGATTATAAATATGCCAATGAGCTTTGTTTTATTAATTTTGAACAATATGTTGGCGTAATGGCGCACATTTTATGAAAGGATAACTGAAATGATGCCGATCCCCATTCTGTTTGTGCATTATGGTGACACATGGATTAGAGGCAGTGAGCGCTGTTTATTAGATTTACTCGCGGGCTTAGACACTCGGCAATATTTACCCGTAGTGTGGAGTAACAATAGTGCATTATTAACGCAAGTGGCACAATTGGGTATTGAGGTTTATTTTACCCCTTTTACGTTAATTGGGGGATGGCATGTTCCCCGCTGTGATCTTCGTGCTTATTGGCGGTTACTCAGGCAAGCAAGTGATATTATCCGTGAACATGAGATTAAACTGATTCATTGTAATAGTGGTGCACCTTGTCAATGGATGGTACCTGTTGCTCGCTCTTATCATTTACCTTTATTTGCTCATTTACATGCTCGTTACCAGCCGCGAGACCGCTACAGCTTATTACTGCATCAGGTGTCATTTGCTGCCGGAGTAAGCAAGCCTGTGCTTGAGGGGCTAATTGATGATGGTGTGCCAAACCATCGGCTTAAGGTTATTTATAACGGTATTGATGCTAACCGATTAGCACTGCATCCGATTACTGATATTCGTCAGCAATTGGGTATTCACAACGATGCTCTGCTGCTAATTTCGGTCGGGTCACTGATTGTGCGAAAGGGCATGGATATTCTTATTGATGCCGTAAAAAAACTGCAGGATAAACAACGCAATGTGGTGTTGGTTATTCTGGGTGAAGGTGAAGCTCATACTGCACTCCTACGGCAAATTCAAGAGCTTGGTGTGATGCACCGAGTTTTCATTGTGGGTGAGATAACTGATGTCGGCGGATGGCTACGCGGTGGGGCTGATATTATGGTTTCTGCCGCACGTGAAGAGGTATTTGGTCTGGTTTTGGCTGAAGCAGGTTGGGCGGGATTGCCGGTTATTGCTTCTCGGGTAGGGGGAATTCCTGATGTTGTTGCCGATCAGGTTTCAGGGCTTCTATTCCCTGCTGAAGATGTTAATGCTTTGGTTGCTGCCATTGAGCAGTTGCATGATTCAGCTGCTCTCCGGTTACAAATGGGTGAGTCAGGCCGCTTACGGGTGTTACAGCAATTTTCTGTTGAGCGTTATATCCAAGATATTCAAGCTGTATATCAGCAGCTATTAACAAATCCGGAAATGCATCTGACATGGCGCAATGGTTGGCGCTGTTTTCCTGGTTTATTGCGCTGGTTATGGCAGCGTATGTGTACTTTTTTCTCAAGAGGTGCGGAATGACAAGGCGTATTTTATTGCTTGATCCCATTGCATTTAATGGAGGATCAAAAGTAGCCAACCGCTATTTTTTGGGATTATTACCAGACGATCAGGCGCAAATTACAGTGCTGACCCGCAATGCCAGTGCGTGGAAATCAACGGGGTGGCGTACGGTAAACTTATATGAGTTGCCGTTTGTTCGTACTGCGGAATCAGGGATCCCCTATTTTTTGCGACACCTCTTTTTGGCGTTACAAGTGTTGCTGCTACGTCTTCGTTTGGGGATGGGCAGTGTATTGATTGGCGGATCTGGCCCCGGTGTGGATCTGGCACTGTATCTGAGCAAATTAATTGTGCCGGCTCAGATAGTACAATTGGTTCATGGCCCAGTAGCGCGTTCACGTACGTGCGGGCGTTGTGTAAAAATGGCCGATCGGGTGTTCTATCTAGCCAGTTGTGAGGCCTCACTCAAAGCGGCACTTACTGCCGTGGGTGAAACCGAAGATAAAATTAATCAGCGTTTACAAAGTGATGCATGGTCTATTATGCAAAATGGTATTCCTCGCTCACGCTGGCCATCAGCCATGATAGCCATTAACGCAAGTACAGAGACTCTGCCAGTAAAGATTTTCTGGGCAGCTTCTATCCTAAAATGGAAGGGGTTAGATCTGTTGCTTAATGTTTTGCAGCAAGCGGCTGTTGAACCTCAGAAGGAAACAACTTGGGAGACAGAGATCTGTTTTCTCCGCCCAAAAGACATTACGTTACCGATTACACAAATACCGAGAGCCATTTCCAATGTTCATTGGCATGAAGAGCCGGATAATCTGGATCAAATTAGATCGACCTGTACGGTATTTATTTCAACCAGTGAGAATGAACCTTTCGGGTTGTCTATTTTAGAAGCGTTGTGTGTGGGGTTGTGTGTTGTGATCCCAGCAGACGGTGCGTATTGGGATCAAAAGCTTGAACATGGTGTAAATTGTTTGAAATATCAGCCTAATAACAGTGAGGCACTGTTACAGTGTTTGAAGCAATTACAACAACAACCGAGACTGATCCGTGAACTTGGTTTGGCAGGAGAGACAGTTGCGGCTGCATTTCGGGCTGAAATTGTCTACCAGCAGCCGCTTGAAGTACTTAAAAAGTTGTTAGGCTGATCATCAAGATCTGGAGAGTTAAATAAATGGTATTAAGCTGATAACGCTGATAGATACTGCGTCATAATATGGGGAACTGCAGCTTCTGGCGTATATTGTTTGGCGATAGATGCTCGTGCCTGCTGTTGTATGCGGGTGCGCTCAGAGTCTCCTAAACCTAGCCAGTGTGTGATAGCCTGATTCATTTGCTGGCTATTTTGTGCCGAAATCAGCCAGCCGTTATGGTTATTTTGAATGAGATCGCCTAGCCCGCCGATATTAAATGTACAGACCGGTATTCCATGGGCAAGAGCTTCAAGTGCGGCAAGCGGTAAACCTTCTGCTCGTGAGGTAATACAGAGCAGATCAATATCTGGCCAAACTTGTGTCATATCGGCACAAAAACCGTGAAAAATTACCTGATCATGGTATTCGGCCTGCAGTGCGGTATGCATTGGCCCATCACCATATAAATGAAATTCAGCATAAGGGTGCTCTTTTGCCAGTTGGCAAAAAATATCAGGGCCTTTTTCGTGGCTAAGGCGGCCGACAAAACCGATACGAGTATGCTGATTGATATTTAATTGTGCGGGCAGATCAACAAAATTAGGGATAACGGCCACTGGTTTGTACAACCGTTGGGCAATACTCTGACTTACGGCAATTCTGGGAGCAAGGCAGGCCGTCAGTAAATCGACCGTGGTATAAAACCGCAAACGCCCAGTGCCCATATCTCCTGAATGGTAGGTTGAAATGACCTTGATACCAGATAATCGACCAAAAATACGGCATATAATACCGGCTTTATAGCCATGCGAGTGCAGTAAAGCGGGGCGTTGCTGGCGCATATAGCGAATAAAATCACGCGAACCGTGGCAAATATGATATGGAATACTCAGCCGTTTTAACCGATTGATATTGGGGCTTGAACCGTAGTCATCCATTAGCACCACAGTAGGCTGGCAACCTTGTTTTTGTAATGCTTCTGCCAGAGTGAAAACATGGTTTTCAATTCCACCAATTTGGCGGCTATCTAGCACCAACCAGATTGGCTTGTCGGCACATGCTGTTTTTAGCGCAGAGAGTGTAGGTGATACATTATTGTGATCGGTATGTCGTTCCATGACAGAGCCTTTTTCTCTTAGTGATAGGGTATCAATATGCTTTCTATTAATATAGCACGATACGCAAACTTGATTGCTTAGTATGGCACATTTTTACAATCAGAGTAGATCGACAAAAATAAACACTCATATTTATTTTATTGCTTTTTTGCATGAGATGTATTTTCTGTGTAAGTAGGTGTTGGTGTATTTTTATATCAATTTGAATTATTAGTGTGCTATTTATAAAGAAATAGAGCAGTTAAGATAACCTGCTCATAATGGGGGAATAAAAATAAATTACTCTTTATCGATATAAAGCGTTTGGCTTGGAAATGCAAAGTCAGCATTATGCTGATGTACAATATCGATCATTTTTAAATAAACGTCTTGTTGAACACGTAACCACTCAGCCCATGCGGTAGTACGGGTAAAACAGTAAATCATGATGTTCAGTGAAGAGTCAGCAAAATCATCAAAATAGACCAATAGAGTTTGTTTGGTATCAATGTCAGGGTGTGATTTCAGCATCTGATTGATATCATTAACAACATTACCTACTACAGCGGCATCTTGGTAGCGTAAGCCTAAGGTGGTTTTTATCCGGCGATTGGTCATTCTGCCGGGGTTTTCCACGCTGATAGATGAAAAAACTGAGTTTGGAACATACAGCGGGCGATGATCAAAAGTGGTTATCTTGGTTAAACGCCAGCCGATTTCACATACTGTGCCTTCAATATTGCGATCGGGTGAACGAATCCAATCTCCGACATTAAACGGACGATCGAAATAGAGCATTAAACCCGAGAAAAAGTTACTGATAATATCTTTACCGGCCAAACCAATCGCAATACCACCTACACCACCAAAGGTCATTAAACCAGATAAACTTAAACCAAAATGTTGACCAACCAGTAATATCAGTGTCAGTACTGTAATGGATTTTAGTAAGCGTGCAATCGCTCTTGAAGTGGTGACATCATTACCTTTTTCAATTTGTGATGTTTCAATTTGCATAATAAGGGCAAATACATATTTAATCACAATAGCTGAAATTAAAGTGATGTTAATTGTGCTGATCCATTCCGGATAGTTATATGAAAAGTTCAAATGTTTTAAAAAAATACTGACAGTTTCTGTGACTGTCAGCAGGATAATAATCCAAAATACAATGGAAGAGAGGCAAGCCAGCACAGATGTGAATGCTTTTTTGTGGTTATTAAATTTTCGGCTTAAAAAGAAAAACCACACACCGATAGCAAAAGCCGATGCCGATGTTAGTAATACAAGCTCAATAATTAAGCGAGATGTAAACATAAGGATAAAACCATGTGTTATGTTAATAATTTTACTGCACTATATCGTATAACTATACCGCATAGCTATGCCGTCTATCAGGCTATGAAGCGATGTGTCAGACGATAAAGAGCAACCATTTCCAGTCTGCCAGTGATTGTGCATATACGTCTATAGTTAAGATGTGCCTAAATATTAACCTAAACATGTTATCACCCAATAACCGAGGCTTAAGTGCTCTTTGCTGTAGTAGGTATTGGGTAAACCCGTATCGGAAACAAGGAGAGTCACCCTATGGTGCTGCACACAACACAAACGGTATCAACGCAAAACTTGTTTATGTCAGAGAACGGGTTGGCCGGTACAGTACTGCTAACGGGGGATGACCCTGAACAGAAAAGGGTAGAGATACTCACAACATTTTTGAGCGTGTTTAGCCGCTATGAATCGTTATTTTCCTGCTTATGTGATGAGCGGGCGTGGTTTACCAAAGCGATTAGCTTACGTCACCCATTAATTTTTTATTACGGCCATACTGCAACATTTTTCATTAATAAGTTGATGGCTGCGCAATTATTGCATGTGCGCGTAGATCCGGTGATTGAATCAATGATGGCAATTGGTGTTGATGAAATGAGCTGGGATGATCTGGATGAGTCACATTATGCATGGCCTGATATTGCTACCTTGCAAGATTACCGGACACGAGTGAAGGAGTGTGTCTGCGCTTTTATTAAGCAGATGCCGTTATCGTTACCGATACAGGATAATAGCCCAGCATGGGTGATCCTGATGGGGATAGAGCATGAGCGCATTCATCTTGAAACGTCATCAGTGCTGATTCGGCAGTTACCGCTTTCGTGGGTTAAGCCAAACTCTTTATGGCCAATTTGCCCGATAGCAGAGCATCAGCGGGAAAATGTGCCGGATAACCGCTTAATTGCACAATCGGGTAGCACTTTGTCGCTTGGAAAAGACCGCAATGCTGCAACCTACGGGTGGGATAACGAATATGGTCAGCGTACAGCAACGCTTGGTGATTTTTCAGTCGCGCGTATGCTGGTCAGTAATGCCGAATTTTACCTGTTTGTTGCCGATAATGGCTATATGCAGCAGCAGTGGTGGAGTGATGAAGGGTGGCGCTGGTGTCAGTTTGCAAAAGCAGTACAACCAACATTTTGGGTCGGCATACCCAGCCAACCCGAGCACCTGCGTTTACGTTTGATGCTGCAAGAAGTGCCTATGCCGTGGGATTGGCCTGCAGAGGTTAATCAGCTTGAAGCCGATGCCTTTTGCCGTTGGAAAGCAGCAGCAACAGGCTTGTCGATACAACTGCCCAGTGAAGCACAATGGGTGCAGTTAAGGCAGGCAATAGATACCGATCACCCAGCATGGCTGGCAGACGATACGGCTGTTCCGGCCAATATTGATTTGGCATACTGGGCTTCACCGTGTCCGGTTGATTATTTTATGCACGGGTCATTGTGTGATGTGGCAGGTAATGTCTGGCAGTGGACCTCTACCGCGATTGATGGCTTTGACGGGTTTGTCGTTCACCCGCTGTATGATGATTTTTCTACCCCCACATTTGACGGAAAACATACCCTGATTAAAGGTGGTTCATGGGCTTCAACCGGAAATCTGGCTATTCAGCATTCACGCTATGCGTTTCGTCGCCACTTTTTCCAACATGCCGGATTTCGTTATGTGGTCTCTGACTATCAAGAGCCTGCGGTAGTTAACCCCTATGAAACCGATCAGTTGGCTGGGCAATATCTTGATTTTCACTATGGCCAACCACACTTTTCAGTGCCAAATTTTGCGGTGCAGTTGGTTGAGCATGTTATTCCGCACTGTCATAGAGTAAACAGGGCTTTGGATATTGGTTGTGCGGTTGGTCGAGCCAGTTTTGAATTGGCGCGCCATTTTCACGCAGTAGATGCGGTTGATTATTCAGCCCGTTTTATTGATATCGCTTTATCATTAACGTTACAGAATGAATATCGCTATGCCGTTCCGACCGAAGGGGCGTTGCGTGAATATCGCAGTATTACGCTTTCTCAGTGTGGAATAACCGCTGATACAATGGCTAGAGTACAGTTTACACAAGGTGATGCTTGTAATTTGAAGGATAAATATCAGCAATATGATCTGGTATTTGCCGCAAATTTAATTGATAGATTACCAAATCCTACCCTATTTTTAGAGATGATAGCAGAGCGTATTGTCAGCGGCGGAATACTGCTATTGGCTTCGCCTTATACATGGTTAGAGCAATATACGCCGGTAGATCAATGGCTTGGTGGAAAGAAAGAAAATGGTGAGTCATTAAGCAGTTTTCAGCATATTAGCCGCTTGTTAAACCCGCAATTTGAACTTATTACACAACCCAAAGATGTGCCATTTGTCATTCGGGAAACCGCACGGAAATACCAGCATACACTCTCTCAGGTTACGCTTTGGCGTAAAAAATAACTACCTTATTGAGGAAGGAAACCAAAACAGACAAACCTTGTTGAGGATTTACGGCATAATAGATCATATTCATGTGATAAATGTACGGGGGTTACCCCGTACGCGATAAGGGCACTTCAGGGGAGTTTATGGCAGGGGCGAGTTTTTTTGCTTTGTTAGATGATATTGCGGCAATTTTAGATGATGTTGCCTTGATGACGAAAGTGGCGGCTAAAAAGACGGTCGGGGTATTGGGGGATGATCTGGCCCTGAATGCCCAGCAGGTTTCTGGTGTTAAAGCTGATCGTGAATTACCGGTGGTATGGGCAGTCGCAAAAGGGTCTTTTCGCAATAAACTGATTTTAGTACCCGCGGCACTACTCATTAGCGCATTGATTCCGTGGGCCGTTACCCCGTTATTAATGCTGGGCGGCATGTTCCTTTGTTTCGAAGGGTTTGAGAAGGTTTTGCATACACTGACAAAATCATCACAGCATACGGCTGAAAGCTTGAATACAGAGGAAACAAAACATACCCCTGAGCAAACCCCGC
>NZ_JBOFRH010000349.1:0-1055 GCF_051650925.1 Plesiomonas sp. | reverse complement strand
AAGATGCCAGCGGTAAAATTCAGTATCGTGGCAACGATGAACAGCGTTTCATGCAGGTGGCATCCTCAATTCAAGTACCGGTGAATGATTCTGGGGCAAAGCTGTTCCAGCAAGTGCCGAACCCATTTGGTGATTATCGTCCAGATTACAATCTTAGCGAAGGCTCGGATTTCTTCATCAACAGCACCGAGAACTTGCAAGGTTCTGATGAGCAGTATGATGTCGAGTTTGTCAAAATGGCTGATGGTTCAACCGGTTTCTTGGCTAAAAATAGCAAGGGCGAGTACGTTCCGGCGCAAAAAACGGATGCTGCTACAGGCGCGTTATTACCGCCGGAGCCGCAGCCAGTAGATATGAAAAATGGACAACTGGTGATCAATGATGGCACGCAGGATCTGGCGCGGATCAAATTCAGCGGCGAGCCTAAAGTGTCAGATGATGGCGCGGATAAAGTCAGCATCAAGCCGGGTAAAACCATCGATGCATTTGAGGCGATGCAAGACGCAATCAAAAATGTGCAAGATGGCACTAACACCGGCAACATCAGCATGGGTCTTGCCGACCTGGATGCCATCAGTAAACACCTGAACTCGGTACGTGGTGAAGTGGGCACGCGCATGCAAGCGGCTGAAACCGCGAAAGAAGATCATGCCGATAATGATGTGGTGGTAAAAAGTGCGCTCTCTACCCAAGAGGATGTCGACTATCCGACCGCCATTTTGCAGATGACCATGCTCAGTAGCTCAATGCAGGCCAGCCAGGCCACGTTCATGAAGTTGCAGGGGTTGAGTCTGTTTAACTATATCTAAAGTTAATCTGCTCTCGCTAACCGTTTAATTAACGGGCAGCAGATAACAAATGGCTTCTTGGTGAAAAACCGTGCTTAGGTGCGGTTTTTTTACGCCGTTATCACGCCGAATACCGCAGAGAAACCGCCGAAAATGGCGTAATAATTGCTATGTCAGGCATATCAGTGACGGGCAATCAGAGGAAAAGATGTCAGACATACAGAACCTGCCTTCGGCAGAAGAGATCGAAGCGCATTTTCAACGTGG
>NZ_JBOFRH010000348.1:0-1012 GCF_051650925.1 Plesiomonas sp. | reverse complement strand
GGCTGCGTACCGGCAAATGCTCCTTCTTGCCAGAAGAGCGCGAGTGGATGGATACCCTGCTGCAATGGGGTCTGGTGGATACCTTCCGCGCCCTGCATCCAGATACCCATGATCGCTACTCATGGTTTGATTATCGCTCAAAGGGCTTTGATGATAACCGTGGCCTGCGCATCGACCAGATCTTAGCCACCCAGATGTTAGCCGAGCGCTGCAACGAAGCCGGTATTGATTATCAAACCCGAGGGATGGAAAAACCGTCTGATCATGCGCCTATCTGGGCTAATTTTACGCTCTAATTGCTGCGATCTTGTGAGCTAATGTGGAGTTTTCCCTTCGCTGATATGCGAGATCCGCATGAGTACATAACCGCCTTAAATAGCAACGGGTCGCTGATGCGACCCGTTTTGTTGGTAGATGCCAGATTACTTGCTGGTAACGATTGATGTCAGCACGCCAGTGGCCGTAAATGACGCTGCCAATGATCTTCCCAACACCGAAATCCCCACACTAATAAAAATGTCAGGCCAAGATATAACAGAGCCGCAAAGCTAAAAGCTTCAAACGGTGCATAAAACTGCGCATACACATCGCGCGCCGCACCGGTAATATCAATCACGGTCACTACACTTGCTAACGCCGTGGCATGCAGCATATAAATCACTTCATTGGCATAAGCCGGCAGTGCACGGCGAAACGCCGAGGGCAATATAATCCGCCGCGTCATCTGCCAAGGTGACATACCAAAGGCACGCGCCGCCTCTCGCTCACCGCGCGAAGTGGCTTGCATGGCGCCGCGCAAAATTTCGGTGGTATAGGCCGCGGTATTTAAACCAAAGGCCAGTAAACACGGGTAAATCGGGTCTTGCAGCCAATGCCACCAAACCGTGTGCTGAATCCCCTCAATCATGGTCAGGCCGTAGTAAACCAAATACAGCTGTACCAGTAATGGCGTACCGCGAAACAGATAGGTAAACATCCAGACCAATGATGAGGCGATGCGTGAACGGCTACA
>NZ_JBOFRH010000347.1:0-3754 GCF_051650925.1 Plesiomonas sp. | reverse complement strand
CAACAGATGACGTTACGCGCAGATCATAACGGTCTTGCCCAAGTAGTTGAGCGGCAATTTCTCGGCAGCATGAGTTGTTATCACGTTGAGCTGGCGGGGGTGTGCCTGATTATCAACTCTACCACGCACCTAATGCCGGGCCAGCGGGTGACCTTATCGGTGGAGTGTGAACAGCCGGTACTGTTTGCTGAAGATTAAGTTGCTGAGGATTAAGGTTGCAGGACAGCGCTTGTACATTGCTAGCGTGCACTTAAATGCATATTGGCGATGCAGATTGCAGATACCGAACACACGGCAGCTTGTGGTAAACTTTAGCTTCAATTCCCGCCAGAAAACGTGAGAAGTATGAAACATACCGTTGAAGTTTTGATTACTGAACAGGCTGTAAGAAACCGGATTGCTGAGCTGGGTGCGCAAATTACCGCACAATATAGCAACAGTCAGGATCTCGTACTGGTCGGCCTATTGCGTGGTTCATTCATGTTTATGGCTGATCTTGCACGTGAGATTGACCTGCCACAAGAGGTGGATTTCATGACCGCCTCAAGTTATGGCAACAGCATGAACAGTAACCGTGATGTTCGTATCCTAAAAGATCTGGATGATGACATTAATGGCAAAGATGTGTTGATCGTAGAAGATATTATCGACACCGGGTATACCTTAAGCAAAGTTCGCGAGATTTTGAGCCTGCGTAACCCAAAATCACTGGCGATTTGTACTCTGCTGGATAAGCCAGAGCGCCGTGAAGTGGAAGTGCCGGTTGAGTGGGTCGGTTTTACCATTCCTGATGAGTTTGTTGTAGGTTACGGTATTGATTATGCTCAAAAATACCGCAACCTACCTTACGTGGGTAAAGTTGTACCTATAGCGTAATTACGCTTCGCGTGGTGCCAGTTGTTGATGCTGTTGGATAAGCGTTGACATGGCACTGCGATAGTTCATCTCAAGCGTTTCACGGCTGGTTGCGCCAACTTTCAGATCGCGCAGCTTGCCGTCTTGCATACCGTATACCCAGCCATGCACCATCACTTCCTGTCCGCGTTTCCATGCTGACTGGATAATCGTAGAGTTGCCTAAGTTATACACTTGTTCAATAACATTGAGCTCACTGAGAATATCGGCACGCTCTTCATGGGGAATTTTACCCAGCAGGTGGCTATGCTTGTACCAAATATCACGAATATGCAGCAGCCAGTTGTTGATAAGCCCCAGTTCTGGATTATCAATTGCAGCCTGAACCCCGCCACAGCTGTAATGCCCACAAATAATGATATGTTCAACTTGCAGCACATCAACGGCATACTGCACAACAGACAGGCAGTTCAGATCGGTGTGGATCACCAAATTGGCCACATTTCGGTGCACAAACAACTCACCTGGCGCCATACCGGTCAGGCGTTCTGCCGGAACGCGGCTGTCAGAGCAGCCAATCCACAGATAGCGCGGTTTTTGCGTCTGGGCTAAACGCTCAAAGTACGAGGGATCTTCGTGGCTGATATTTTCAGACCAGATCTGGTTATTTTGAAGTAGTCGCTCTATGTTGTGCATCCGTGGCATCCCTGTTAAGTCAGTGTGGCGTGAGTATAATTAGATTCGCTTAATATAAAAGACCAACTGAAAAATACAAACAGTAACTTTTATGGGAAAGCATCAAACCGCAATTAGGATCAAATCAGGAGTAAATAGCCTATGCATGCGCTGGAAATTAAAGGGTTAACAAAACGATATGCTAACGGCGTGCAGGCACTGCGCGGCATTGATCTGACCGTTGAGGCCGGTGATTTTTACGCACTGCTCGGGCCAAACGGTGCAGGAAAATCAACCACTATCGGTATTATTACCTCATTGGTGAATAAAACTGCCGGCAGTGTGAAAGTTTTCGGCCATGATCTCGATACTGATTTGGTGGATGTAAAGCGCCAGCAAGGGCTAGTGCCGCAAGAGTTTAACTTCAACCCGTTTGAAACCGTGCTGCAAATTGTGGTGAATCAGGCCGGTTACTATGGCATTACCCGCCATGATGCCTTGATCCGCGCTGAAAAATACCTCAAACAGCTCGATTTATGGGAAAAACGCGATTCACGTGCCCGCATGCTCTCTGGCGGCATGAAGCGCCGTTTAATGATTGCCCGTGCGCTGATGCATGAGCCTAAACTGCTGATCCTCGATGAGCCGACCGCCGGTGTTGATATCGAACTGCGCCGCTCAATGTGGGGCTTTCTAAAAGAGCTTAATGCGCAGGGAACGACCATTATTCTGACTACTCACTATCTGGAAGAGGCTGAAATGCTGTGCCGTAATATCGGCATCATTCAGGGCGGTGAGCTGATTGAAAATACCTCGATGAAAAATTTGCTCGGCCAGCTTGAAAACGAAACCTTTATCTTAGACCTTGCCCCCCACAGCCCGTTGCCAAAACTGAATGGCTATCAAATCAAGGTTGTGGATACCAACACTATCGAGGTTATCGTGGCACGTGAACAGGGGTTGAATGGCGTATTTAGCCAACTCAGTCAGCAGGGAATTCAGGTTTTAAGTATGCGTAACAAAGCCAACCGGCTGGAAGAGCTGTTTGTCACATTAGTAAAAGGTGATCAAAAGGAAGTGCAAGCATGATGCGTTTATATTGGGTGGCACTACAAAGTATCTGGATCAAAGAGATCACCCGTTTTATGCGAATTTGGGTACAAACCCTCGTTCCGCCAGTGATTACTATGTCGCTCTATTTTGTAATTTTTGGCACCCTGATTGGTTCGCGTATTGGTGATATGCACGGTTTTAGCTATATGCAGTTTATTGTGCCGGGGCTTATCATGATGTCGGTGATCACCAACTCTTACTCGAACGTGGCCGCCTCATTTTTCAGTTCAAAATTCCAACGAAATGTGGAAGAGCTGCTGGTTGCGCCTGTTCCGCCGCACGTTATCATTCTCGGCTATATTGGCGGCGGGGTAGCGCGTGGTTTGTGTGTTGGTATTCTGGTGACGCTGATTTCACTGTTTTTTGTACAAATTGAAGTACAACACTGGTGGGTTGTGGCCGTAACCGTACTGATGACCTCCGTCGTGTTTGCCTTAGGTGGCCTGATTAACGCAGTGTATGCGCGTACTTTTGATGATATCAGCATTATTCCTACGTTTGTGCTGACCCCACTGACCTATTTAGGTGGTGTGTTTTACTCACTGACTTTGCTGCCCCCTTTTTGGCAGGGTGTGTCTCGTTTAAACCCGATTGTGTATATGATCAGCGGTTTTCGTGAAGGATTTCTCGGAATTTCAGATGTCGGTTTACCGATGACCTTTGGTGTGCTGGCGCTGTTTGTGGTCGGCTTATATGGTTATGCTTGGTATCTGATTTCACGCGGTATTGGTTTACGTACCTAAGCCTCGGTGTAGATGAGCCACCTATTAAGGTGGCCTGCTCACAACACAATAAAAGCGTGGGTGGGATACAAGCAAAAATGCCATTGTCAGTGACAATGGCATTTTTTTGGTCAGCGTGGCAGGAGCGCGTATCTTGCGATTATGCCATCTGTACCGGAATGGCGCTGGCTTTACGCTGCAAATTATTGTGCTGATCAAAATAGGCCAGCATTGGCTTATGCTGACGCGCTTTGGCATCGTCAATTTGCACGTAAGCACAAATAATCAGCAGATCACCTGCACTGGCTTTATGCGCCGCCGCACCGTTGACCGAAATGATTTTTGAACCGGCCTCGGCGGCAATCGCATAGGTCGAGAAACGCTCACCG
>NZ_JBOFRH010000346.1:0-5098 GCF_051650925.1 Plesiomonas sp. | reverse complement strand
ATTTTACGTTGAGACGCATAGAGTTGTAAACATCTGGACGTCTAAACAGCTAAAATTTCATATATCATGGCTCATGAAACAATTATTAATAAACTAATTGTCATATATATCGCGATTAGCACTCAACAAAACTCAATGATCAGACAATTCTGCCGATAAACGCCTATATAGCCGGATATCTGGAGTTTTTGTAGTTATGTCTCTCTCTTTTGCTTTGACGTTAAAACAGAAAATTATTGGGATAAGCCTTTTTTCTGTATTGCTGGTTGCAGGTGCTTTAACATGGCAAGCATCGGAAAGGTTGTACAACCAGACACAAAACAGTATTCGAACTCGTATTGATTCGACCAGTGAGGCGATTGCCAGTGAAGTAGTCACCTGGCAAGAGAGCAAAGTTATGCAAATGAAGGGCGTAATTCCCTTTGTTTCCGATACCACAACTCTGTTACCACACTTAATTCAAGCCCGAATCAGCGCTGACTTTGATGACATCTATTTTGGTAGCGTACAAGGTAATCTAATCAGCTCACACCCCGAACGGGATAACAGCAATTTTGATCCTCGTTCCCGTAACTGGTATCAAGATGCTATTACCCAAAATAAGTTTGTTGTATCAAAGCCATATAAAGACCCAGTAACAGGTGAAATCATAGTCACCTTTTCACAACCGATACAGAATAACAATGTTGTCATTGGTGTGCTTGGTGCCGATATAACATTAAAACAGTTACAAGAAAAAATTATACAATTAGATGTGGGTAAAAATACCCAAAGTCTACTGATGACTCCACAAGGCACGATTATTGCCTATCAAAATCTTCAGATGATCATGCAACCATTGAGCAATCTGAATAAGATGTTTACACCTGCTCTACTAAACAGCGTATCGACCGAAGGACAGCTCTTTGACTTTAATATTGAGCAAAAAGCTAAATGGCTTCAACTGATTCAAGTGGGCAATACCCATTTAGTATTAGGTATTATGCTTGATCAACAAACCGAAATGGCAGACTACCAAAATACGCGTAATCTTTTACTAAGTATCTCGTTTATTCTGACATTGATAACGGCAATATTTCTGACACTGCTGATGAATTATCTGTTCCGTGATCTGAATGCAGTCTCTTCTGCACTAGCAGAGATTGCTGATGGCGAAGGCGATCTGACGGTACGAATTACTCCACGTACTGATGACGAAGTCGGTAAATTAGCTAAAAACTTCAATCGCTTTGTCGAGCGTTTGCAGAAAATTTTGCTACAAATGCGCGATATTGCAGACAATTTGAATAACCAAGCTACCCACAGCGCAGCCAGTGCTGAAGAACGTACCCAACGCATTCATATGCAACAGGGTGAGATTGTCATGGTTGCTACGGCAGTCACTGAAATGTCAGCCGCTACACATGAAATTGCTGCCAGCGCCGATAAAGCCGCACACGAAGCGGGCAGTGCCGTTTCAACATGTCAGCAAGGCCACCAGCAAGTAGAGCAGAGCCAAAATTCAATCCGTAAACTGGCTGAAGAGGTCAATGTAGCTACCGGTGTAATTGATGATTTAAACACTCATGCGGCCAGCATCAGCTCTATTATGATGACCATTCGCTCAATTGCTGAACAGACCAATTTGCTGGCACTTAATGCGGCCATTGAAGCGGCACGTGCCGGTGATCAGGGCCGAGGTTTTGCGGTTGTTGCCGATGAAGTGCGGATGCTTTCACAACGCACACACACCTCAACGGAAGAGATTGAGTCAATGATCAATCAGTTGCAGTTATCCACCCGTAAGGCCGTTGATATTATGTCGGGCAGCAGCCATCTGGCTGAAACCAGTGTGCATGATGCAGATGCTGCGGGCAATAATCTGGTACAGATCAATGATGTGGTTACAGTAATTAACGATATGGCAGCCCACATAGCGACTGCAGCAGAAGAGCAAAGTGCGGTGACCGAAGAGATCACTCGTAATACAGAGTCAATCAAAGAAGCATCCAATGATCTGGCACAAGAGGCACATGATGCAGCCAGCCAAGCTGCACAACTGAGCGAACTAGCTTATCAGTTACGCCAAGAAGTCAGCCGTTTTGTACTGTAATCTTTACTCTCAGTTTGCTGTGTTAAGTGCCCTGTATTGAATACTTTGTACTAAACACTAGATACAACACTAAAGACTAAGCGACAAGTACAAGCCAGACGTACAAATAGAATAAAAACAGGGAACAAAAAGCCCCGACAGTTCAATGCACTGTCGGGGCTTTTTTACGTCATGAGCTTTACATACAGCAGCACTTAATACGGCTGTGTATCAAGACTTAGCACGTTGTATCAAGTACTGGGAAATTCTTTACCAGATCATCGATAGCCTTAAGCTGCTGCAAAAACGGCTCTAACTTAGCCAGCGGCAGGGCCGATGGGCCATCACACTTGGCATTTACCGGATCAGGATGAGACTCAAGGAACAGACCAGCAATCCCGACAGCAATACCAGAACGGGCTAATTCAGCCACCTGATCACGACGGCCACCGGATGCTGCACCAAATGGATCACGACATTGCAGTGCATGAGTCACATCAAAAATAACAGGGCTGCCGTGAGAAACTTGTTTCATCACGTTAAAACCGAGCATATCAACCACAAGGTTGTCGTAGCCAAAATTACTGCCGCGATCACACAAAATGATTTGATCGTTACCGCACTCAGCAAATTTATCAACAATATTACCCATCTGACCTGGGCTTAAAAACTGGGGTTTTTTAACGTTAATCACGGCACCAGTACGTGCCATCGCTTCTACCAAATCGGTTTGGCGGGCAAGGAATGCAGGAAGCTGAATCACATCAACCACATCAGCAACTGGCTGGCACTGGGCTTCAGTGTGTACATCAGTGATGATCTTCACGCCAAACGTCTGTTTTAGCTCTTGGAAAATCTTCATTCCCTCATCCAGACCGGGGCCACGGTAAGAGTGAATAGATGAACGGTTAGCTTTATCAAACGAAGCCTTAAAAACGTAAGGAATACCCAGTTTGTTAGTGACTTCGACATAATGCTCGCACACGCGCATAGCCATATCACGCGATTCCAGTACGTTCATGCCACCAAACAGGACAAACGGTTTATCGTTCGCGACATCAATATTACCGATGCGTACATTCTTCTGTTGCATGCCCTTAACCTTCCTCAGTAGGGTTGAATTCAGTGTAGTGTCAGTGTCGGTGTCGGAATCGAGCGGATTTGTTCACGCACCAGATTAATCACCGGATCTTTCGGACACTGCTTAACAAAATAGCTTAAATCATCCAGCGCAGCCTGATTGCACTCAAGTGCTGCAAAAATCAGCCCTCGATCACGAATTTCATACGGATCATCGGGGTTATATTCCAGTAATAAGGTACTGGCTTTTAAGGCAAGCACACCCTGTTTTTCATGCAGTAGCGCGCCTTTGAGCGCATCTAACAGGCGCATTGCCACTTGCGAGTGTTCGGTAATATCCAAATCCTCATCACGCAACGTAGCAAACGGGCCTTCATGCCCTTTTAGCCATGCGGTCAGAATATGCTCGTTGACAATTTCACCGTTAAACGGGTTGATAAATAAAGTGGCATCATCAAATTCAGCACGCAGCAAAAACTGGGTAGGAAACACCACCGGATACAGCGGCAACTCCAACTCGGCACCTAAATGTAGCAAGAGCGCCCCAAGCATGACCGGACCACCCTGCCGTTTTTGTAAAACCCGATCAAGGCGCAAATTATCTGAGTGATAGAATGTCTGATAATCACCGGAGAACTGGCATTCGGTATACACAGTATGGATCAGAGCCAACAAACGCGGCAAACCAAGCGCAACATGCTGTACTGACTGCACCTGCTGGCGCAGTTGCTGTAACTCACTCTGCACACTGTCAGCAGAAAAATCAGGGAAAATTTGTGCACCCAGCCATGTAAAACTGTCAACTAGCGGATGCTCTTCAAAATCAAACGACATGGTATTCTCAGCGAAATGACTAAACCTATTAACTAAACCATAACGGCGTTTTAGTGATGGCCAGTTGTGCAATCAGCCAGATCCAGCCCAATGCACCTAATAATGCAAACAGGCGGATAACTTTATTCTTACCCTCTTTCAGTGCCACAAAGCCAAGCAGAATATAGATCACCACACCCAGCAGTTTTTCGGTCATCCAAACAGTGTGTGGCGTAAACGGGTAAAAACCGGTAACCACCATCAAACCAGCCCCGCTAAGCAACAGCACTGTATCATTAATATGCGGAACAATTTTTACCCAGCGCTGCTGCATGATTTTTGCACCACATAGGCTCCAGATAAAGCGCAGCACCAGCAGACTGACGGAAACCGCCAACGTAGTCATATGCAGGTGCTTGAGAAACATGTACATAGCGAGTTCCTTTTCGTAAACCTTGCGGTAAAAATGGGATAATCAATGGCTGTCAAACAGTGTTATGAGTGGTGACATAGCTCAGACCAACACCCTAGCGTGACGCGATCATTGCCGCCATAGTCTTGTTCAGAACGAATAGCATGATAACCAGCTTGCTGAAATATCTGTTGTACTGCCGCCGCTTGTTGCCAACCGTGTTCCACAATCAGCCAGCCACCGCTGACCAGATACTCACGCGCGCCGATTGCGATAGTACGGATATCGGCCAGCCCTGACTCTTCGGCAACCAAGGCACTGCGCGGCTCAAAGCGCACATCACCCTGCACAAGATGCGGATCTGCAGCATCAATATACGGCGGGTTGCTGGCAATCAACGCAAACTGCGTATCCAAAGCCGCACGAACCGGAGTAAACCAGCTACCCTGTACAAATTGGACATTGTGAATCTGTAACTGGGCGGCATTACGGGTGGCCAGTGTCACGGCATCAGGGTGTAAATCAACCCCTAACACTCGGCAATCTGGCCGTTCACTGGCTAATGCTAAGGCAATCGCACCCGTTCCGGTGCCCAGATCTAACAGCGCGCACGGGGAGTCAGGTAACAGTGTCAGTGCCACTTCGACCAAACGCTCGGTATCCGGACGCGGGATCAAGGTTGCAGCAGAAACTTCCAACGGCAATGACCAGAACTCACGCTC
>NZ_JBOFRH010000345.1:0-1381 GCF_051650925.1 Plesiomonas sp. | reverse complement strand
GAAAGAAGGCCAAAAGGTTTCTTTTGATGTTGAGCAAGGTGCCAAAGGCCCACAAGCGTCTAACGTTACCGCGCTGTAAGCCTCTCTGATACCAGAAAGCGGGCGCCCGCCGCCCGTTTTCCTTGTCACCGTTATCCTCGATACCCGTTCGATTTCCTATCCTGTTATTTCTGTTATTGATTGCTTTGAATCAACTTTATATTGACGTTGAAAGGCTACAGAAATTCAGCGTTGAATAATATATAAGGTTTTTTTTATGGCCAAAGTTAATGGCAGAAGCAGATTTTGGTTTTACCAAAATAAAGAAATTATCAAGAAAATAACTGAAGAATTAAAATAATGATTATAAAATTCACTGTGGGTGATTTCTCTTGGGAATCCTCATTGCATCAATTAAATAGTGATGCGCTTATTCGTCACATCCATTTTTATAGTGGTCATAGCGGTGTTGGCATCAGTATCAACTATTGTGAAAGTACCAGTCGGGGTAATATTTATTCCCGCGATGCATTAGTCGGTAATTTCGCTGTTCTATCGTAATAATTCATGCCACGGCATGATGCGCGCCGGCGTTGGCGTTTGATGGTCTTTTTAATATCCCTACATCAGTTAATTATCGCAATGATTGAGCGTTGCTCTCTTTGCACCGATTAACCTCTCATTTTTGCCAATAAACGCGTTGCTGATTAAAAATAATAATATTCCCTTGCAGCATGGCGTTTAGTTGCCTTTCAACTGATCTTTTTTCTCTGCCGGTGTGCATTAGATGAGTGAGACTCGATATCACCTGCAATACGTGGATACTGTGCACGGCATGCTCAATTGTTACGGCTGTAGCTGATTTGTATTTGGCGTGTAAATGTGGCATGGTGATGTAAATCACACTTTTAGTGTTATTCATGTATGGCTCAAAATGAGCGTTAACACGGAGAGACAAGATGAAGAAAATGCTGATGGTTGCGGCACTGTGCGCCGGTTTGAGCGGCGTAAGCCTAAGTAGCTATGCTGCGCCTGCGCAAAAGCCTTTGATGGGCGGTTGGAGTGCAGCCGAGGTAACTCCACAAGCCAAGCAGGCCGCTGAATTTGCATTTAAAGCGTCCAATGTATCTTCCAAGTTGGACAAAGTGATCGCGGTGCAGCAGCAGGTAGTGTCAGGAATGAACTACAAAGTGATCTACCAACTGGCTGACGGTTCACGTTGGCAGGCGCAGGTTTACCGTGCGCTGGATGGACATGAAGAGCTGCATGCATTGAACCGCATCCCGGCCAATCAGTAACGGCCATATTGCCATATAGGCAGTGCAATCATTGAGAAGGGCGCGCTACGTTGTGTAGTGCGCCCTTTTGCTATTTTGCGTGGTGGTTTTATGTGAGGCGAGCA
>NZ_JBOFRH010000344.1:0-1643 GCF_051650925.1 Plesiomonas sp. | reverse complement strand
GCAAATAGCCCCTGCTCGCGCAGCAAGCCACCGGTTGCCGGTGTAAAGCCAGGGAAGAAAAAGTATTTAGTCAGCCCATCTGGCTGCCATGATGGCAGACGATGACAGCCTTCCACCCACTCTTCCGCACTCAAGTATTCCAGATTCAGCCACAGCGGTGCCGGTGACAGGGCTTTCATTTGCTGCCGAAACTCTGGCGGCAATTCACAAGCAAATGCTTCGATCACCCGATGCGCTGGCGTGACTTGCGCGCTAAACGGCGTATCCCAGCGACAAATGTTTACGCCGTCATACACTTGGGATGCGAGCGTTGCATCCAACCCCGGGCAGATCCGCGCAGTAGACTGTAAATCGTCCACCCAGAGCCGCACCTGCTGCTGATAGTCATGGGCCAGCTGGCGGGCCAGACGCAGGGTTACCCCGATATCACCGAAGTTATCGACCACGGTGCAAAAGATATCCCAGTCATAACGTGTTGCTGTCATGGTTTGGTCCTTTATCAAGAAGGCGCTAGTGTACGGGATTTTTCTCTGCCGACGTAATATCTGCACAGTTAAAGTTGGCGCTTAAAGCCATTTTTGTGCTGTTTTGCCCACCGATAACGGTGCAAAGAGACCATTTTGATAGGATTTTTTGCCCTTTCGGTTGCTCAAAAGCCGTTCAGGATGTAGTCTGCGCGCTGATTTATTTTCCATTCTTTTCTTTCAGGTACACTGCCTTGCTTTCCACCGCCAATATCACAATGCGATTTGGCAGTAATCCGTTGTTCCAATGACGTTTACAGTGCGTAGACAGATGTTGCTGTCACCGACTGGTGTAACCTCTTACCCTTGCAAATCTAACGATCTTGGTGCTATCAGTTGCAACCAGCAACATTATGTGGCAGTTGGTGAAATAGAGTGATGACTTAACATATGTGTATCAATCAAAGTAATGGTGTGATGTGTCAATAAGTGACCATTTGTTATGATGTTGCTTTCGATTGCTGCAGGTTTCTATGTATGAATCTGGTTTCAAAGGTGCAACGGTGTATTGACGCTGGTCAGATCTCGGTTAGTGATAACCTATCCTTTATGTACAATTGCCACTGTGCAAGTCTGTTCGGCAAGGTGTACCACAAATCGATCCAACGTGGTGGCATCGCTCACTATCCATCACGCAATGACTCTGCACCTATGGGTATCTGGTTTCCTAAATTCTTCCCAAATGATCAATGGGATAACAAAGTGCTGCAATCCGGTGCTGTTATCTTGGAGTGCTCTAAAACAGATCCGCTTGGTCATTTACATTGGCAGATAACAGAGAACTATCAACACCATGTTGTGTTCGGTTGTTACCGTAAAACATCTGGTGATGTTTATTACAAGTTTATGGGCGTGTATACGTTAGATGTGGCCGGTTCTATTGATGGAGTGGCCAGATGGGTTCGTATCTCTGAGTCTATCAAGTGCCATACTCCGGAGTGTTGATGCACAATGGAGTGATTGAATACCAACGTACCCAAGTGCGGGGATCTATCAGAAATGACTACCGACTACCATATAACTACCCGTCTCTGTCTTTACAGCAAGCATACATTAGATATTTCTAATGTTATATTTTAGTCAAGTTGGATGCCTCATAAATACCCGTATACATACTAT
>NZ_JBOFRH010000343.1:0-2000 GCF_051650925.1 Plesiomonas sp. | reverse complement strand
AGGTATTGGGTCTGTCTCTGACGGGCATTCAGATTCAGTACTCTGCGTGAGAGTTTGAGTATGAGAGAGGTGTGTGTCAAAACAGGTCTGTTCTTCTGGCATGCTGAGAGTGTCATTGTGAGGTTGTGATTTATCAAGTTGTATCATACACAAAAAAAACGGCTGTAAGCGCCTCTCAAGCGCCATAAAAAACGCCCTTCGGTAGGAAGGGCGTGGTGAATGCGATATCCGCGTTAGCCAATATAACGCTAACTGAATATGGCTGACTGACTTATTGTTTGATCATATACCCGTAAGCCCGTTGTGTGCCGTCAGGCTCTTGCTGGATATACACCCCTTGTAACTCAGGTGAGAAGCCCGGTAGCAGGTTAATCCCCTCTTCTAGCGCCAAGAAGTAACGCTGCGCCGCCCCGCCCCACACTTCGCCTGGAACAACACACAGTACACCCGGTGGATAAGGCAGTGCGCCCTCTGCCGCAATACGCCCTTCAGCTTTACACAGCGCCACTAATTCAACGTTGCCACGTACAAACTCAAGGTGTGCATCTTGCGGGTTCATCATCACTTTCGGGAAGTGAGACTGGCGGAACATCTCTTTTTGTAGTTGCTTAACATTATAACTGGCATACAGATCGTGCATCTCTTGGCAGAGCTGACGCAGGGTGTAGCCGCGATAACGGGCTTCGTGCGCACGATAAATGCTTGGCAGTACATCACTCAGCAGTGCATCTTCGGCAACCAAATGTTCAAAGCGGGCAATCTGGGCAATCAAATGCTGCATTTTAGCCAGATCTTCTGCCGGTGTGAGCAGGAACAAAATCGAGTTCAAATCACATTTTTCAGGGATAATGCCGTTTTCGCGCAGGAAGTTAGCCAAAATAGTGGCCGGAATACCAAACTCAGTATATTCACCGCTGGCGGCATCAATACCCGGTGTGGTCAGCAGAAATTTGCACGGGTCAACAAAGTATTGGTGCGCGGTATAACCTTCAAAGGCATGCCATTTTTCATTCGGCACAAAATCAAAAAAGCGCAAATCATTGGCCATGACATCAGTATCAAACGTTTCCCATTTGCGCCCGTCAATCATAGGCGGTACAAACGGTTTGATCATGCTACACGTGTTGAGCAGCAATTTACGTGCTTCGATACCGGTTTTCACGCAGTCCATCCACAAACGGCGACCACTTTCACCGTCGTGCATCTTCGCGTTGACATCCAGTGCCGCGAACAGAGGATAGAACGGGCTGGTTGATGCGTGCATCATAAAGGCGTTGTTAAAGCGTTTGTGGTTACAGTAGCGATCTTGCCCCTTAATATGGCGATCTTTTTTATGGATTTGCGAGGTTTGTGAGAAACCAGCCTGCTGTTTATGCACCGATTGGGTCACGATAATACCCGGATCATTTTCATTCAGATCGAGCAATAACGGTGAGCACTCTTTCATCATCGGAATAAACTGCTCGTAACCTACCCACGCTGAGTCAAACAAAATGTAATCACACAGATGGCCGATAGTATCCACCACCTGACGTGCATTGTAGATAGTACCGTCATACGTGCCGAGCTGAATAATCGCTAAACGGAACGGGCGCTGAGCGGCCGCTTTTTCTGGCGCAACTTTACGGATCTCATCACGCAAATATCGCTCATTAAAACAGTGCGCATCAATACCGCCAATAAAACCAAACGGGTTACGGGCCGTTTCGAGATAAACCGGTGTCGCGCCAGCTTGCAACAGTGCGCCATGATGGTTTGATTTATGGTTATTACGATCAAACAACACTAAATCACCACGGGTTAACAGCGCATTGGTTGCCACTTTATTCGATGCAGATGTCCCATTAAGCACAAAATAAGTTTTATCGGCATTAAAAACTTTTGCTGCATGTTTTTGTGCTTCACACGGTGCGCCTTCATGGATCAGCAAATCACCGAGCTTAACATCGGCATTACACATATCTGAACGAAACAGCGTTTCGCCAAAAAACTCAAAAAAT
>NZ_JBOFRH010000342.1:0-1463 GCF_051650925.1 Plesiomonas sp. | reverse complement strand
GGCATGGCGCGGCCGTTTGGCAATTGCCAACCCACGTACTGCACCGTATGGCAGTGCAGCAAAAGCATGGCTAGAACAACATAATGCGTGGCAATCGCCTACATTAACGTTAATTACCGGTGCAAATATTTCACAGACGTATCAGTTTGTTGATACTGGCAATGCCAACATGGGGTTAGTGGCGTATCCGAATGTGTTGGTTAGTCAACCCAAAGGGCAGATATTGCTGTTACCGGCAGAGAGTTATCCGGCTATTGCGCAACAAGCCGTGATTTTATCATCTAGCTCTCATTTAGCTGCGGCCAAGCAATTTAGCGCATTTTTACGCAGCGAACCGGCCAAAAAGCTGATCCGCGAACAGGGGTATTTGCTGCCTTGAGTACTCCCTTATCAGCTATTTTTTGTTTTGGTGCGATCTTTTTTTGCTATGGGATCTCTCCTTGTTATGGAATAGGGCAGAGCCGTGTCTGTGGCTGATTGGCAAGCGGTCTGGCTGACACTGAAACTGGCCGCCTCTACAACCTGTGTGCTGATGCTATTCTCTCCGTGGCTGGCATGGTGGCTGGCACGCAGCCAGAGCCGTATTCGCCCACTGATTGAATCTCTGGTGTCATTGCCATTGGTGTTACCGCCGACTGTGCTGGGGTTTTACCTATTACTGGCATTTTCTCCGCAAAGCTTACCGGGTTCATATTGGCAGCAGCTTACCGGCCAAACACTGGCTTTCTCATTTTCCGGTCTGGTTATTGCCTCAGTACTCTATTCACTGCCGTTTGCCGTACAACCCTTGCAAAGTGCATTTGTGAATATGGGGGATAAAGAGCTCAATGCCGCTCGAACACTTGGATTCAACGGTATTGCTCGTTTCCGGTATATTGTGCTGCCGATGTCATTCCCCAGCTTTATTATTGCTGCCGCGCTAAGTTTTGCTCATACCATTGGCGAGTTTGGCGTGGTATTGATGATTGGCGGTAATATCCCCGGACAAACGCAGGTGTTGTCAATTGCGCTGTTTGATCATGTCGAAGCGATGGATTATCAAAATGCCCACGCTCTCTCTGCCGGATTATTGCTATTTTCCATAGCAATGCTGACGTTGGTTTATGGTGTGTTACAGCGCCGTCAGCGTCGGCTGTTAATTGGGTAGCGGAGTATCTGAATGGGATTTTTCCAGCGTAAATTAAAGGGGCGTACCTCGAACAACAGTTCTGCTCAAATAGCATGTACGACAGATACTCTTTTCCAAAGCCAAAGCCAAAGCCAAAGCCAAAGCCAAAATCAGGTTACAGACGATCAAACCTTGCAGATACAGGTGCATACAGCGCTGTCTGATTTTTCTCTGAATGTGGATATCACCTTGCCTGCGCGCGGAATCCACGGGATATTTGGTCACAGTGGGGCAGGGAAAACCACCTTGCTGCAAATTATTGCGGGGTTAATGCCCGTAGATCATGCCCATATCC
>NZ_JBOFRH010000341.1:0-2186 GCF_051650925.1 Plesiomonas sp. | reverse complement strand
TGTGCAGATACTGGGTAATTGAGTGGGGTTAGCATTCCTTGAACTGTGTTATTTTTTTGCGATACGTGACCCTGTAACTCATTACAGAATGTCGAACTCATTATATTTTGTTCATTAAAATCAATGCCCGGATACATTGCCCGTGGATGTACTGTTAAAGCGGTATCGGTTGGTTGCCATGGTTTACCATCAACACTCAGCAGCACAAAATGGCGGTGTGCCAGATCAGCAAGAGAGACTGAACGCCGCTCAGCTGAGGTTGATTTTGGTTCAATATGAGTCAGAGTGTTATATTTTGTTGGTATGGCGCAGCCCACCAGTGAAAAGCATATCAAGCTAAGGGATAGAGCATTAGAGAAGGTCATTGATCCCACTTAGTATTTACATCAGAAGTGTAAGAATGTTTTAGTTTAGCGTCTCTCACTTTATACTCTGCGCTCTGATTTTTCTAATTACAGTGACTTTTATACACTGTTTCGACAATGGCCGATAATATGACCTCGTTTGTTGCACAGAACTCCTCTGTATTGGTTGCACCCGTGATAACGCTATTGATGAGTGCACTGCTTGCCACCGTGTTAATGGCAACCCTAATTCTGAGCCTTATACGCTGGAAAGGGCAAATCTGCCCAGGCCAGCAGCGTCGTTTGATAAAGCAATCACACATACTGACGCTATTGTGGCTGATATTTAGCCTGCTCAGTGTAGTGCTGCTTGATGGTGGCACAGTGTTAACATGGCTGTCTGCTTCAGTGGCTGGTATGCATGCGCTTTCTTTGTGGGATATTAAACGTCTACCGTTTTCAATTTCTAAATCTACACGGCTGACGCGTTATTGCAGTCTTTTATCGTCATTGCTGGCCATAATCACCGTAGTGATTTTTATCAGTGCAGAACCTAATACACTCAGCTTACTGATTACCACTCTGTTAACGCTGGGGGCGGTATTTACTCATTTATTGATGGTAGCCGCACGTTGTCGTTTACAAGCCTTTCACCGTTTATTACCGCTGGTTGGGTTTATCGGTATTTTCAGTGCATGTGGTAATGCGGTATATCAGGCGCTTCATATACCCGTGGGGGCGGTGTTATCTGCCTTGCTAATGATAGGTATTACGGCTCGGTTAATATTGCTGGTCGGTGGGTTTTTGCTCTGGGTATGGCCGTTAATTATGTACCGTCAATATGCTGATATGGCGGATGCCAAGATGAAAGCAAAAGCCGTACCTTCATTACAGCGCTTGATGTGGGTATGTACTCTGTATTTATGCAGTACATTATTGGCTGTCTTTATATAATGTAAAGAAATAAACAATATTGTAAATTATTGAGTTCCATTTTATTTTTTATAGGGAATGAATATAAATCTTGCGGGGTAACATAGCGCTGAAAAAGAGAAGTAAAAAAGAGAATATGCAGCGGGATAGGGGAAAAGCAGAGGCCACTCCTTGGCCTTCTGTTTATTTGGTTTTTAAACCAAATACCTGATGTAGCATATTACGCAGTTCTGAAAAATACGCATCGAGCTGTTCTGTGTTATCACGTGAACAATCACGCAGCACAGCGGTAACAATTAGCGGAATCATTCGGCGGATTGTTGGCAAGCGGCTCTCATCAAAGTGTGGGTTTAAGTGAATAATCAAATTACCCCATACATCTGATAACCACTCATTTTCCAGCTCATACAGCGTATGCAGCTCAGGCGTAATGGCAACAGATGACCATACCGCCTGATAACCAGGCTCTTTACTTAAAAAATGGATATGAACATTCAGCAGTGCATTAATCAGTGCTTCGCCATCTAAATGCTGATCACGCACTTCACGAAACTGTTCGCGTAGTTTTTCTAAATGGCAGATAGCCAGTGCATGAATAACCGATGTTTTATTCGGAAAATAACGGTATAGCGATGTACGAGTGATCCCCGCGTGAATAGCAATATCACCTGGATTGACAGCATCAATCCCTTTTTGTTCGAACAGCTCAGCAGCAGCATCTAGGATACGCTGAACGCGCTCACGGCTACGGCGCTGTAGTGGTTGTTGTCGTTGCACGACGTATTCCTCATGTGTAGTTTTTTGTAATGACCACTTGTGATCTTTTTGCCACAATTGGTGTTGTTTCATATATAAAATTAGAAGCGAAAGCTCAAGCCCGTCAACTCGTAACGAGATTAAATTATTACC
>NZ_JBOFRH010000340.1:0-2961 GCF_051650925.1 Plesiomonas sp. | reverse complement strand
CCAATACCCTGATGCCGTGAGATACCGGATCGCGCATATGCATGACGGGCTATTTTGGCCGTGTTTATAGAGTGATGTTGATGAGAGAGAGGATATGTCTGAATTAATCGAACGTGTAAAAACAGCATTTGAGCAAGTGTTTGGTTATGCACCAACCCATGGTATTCAAGCACCAGGGCGAGTGAATATCATTGGTGAACATACTGATTACAATGATGGTTTTGTGCTGCCGTGTGCCATTAACTACCAAACCGTCGTTGCGGCAGCAAAACGTGCTGATAACTACGTGCGTGTTGTTTCAGTTGATTATGGTAACGCGACAGATGAATTTGATCTCACACAAGAGATCACCTTTCAGCCGGAAAAAATGTGGGCTAACTATATCCGTGGTGTAGTGAAGTGTTTATTAGCGCGTGGTTACGTACTACAAGGCGCGGATATCTGCGTCAGCGGTAATGTACCACAGGGCGCTGGGCTAAGTTCGTCGGCAGCACTGGAAGTGGTGATCGGGCAAACATTTAAAACGCTGTTTAATCTACCGATCACTCAGGCAGAGATTGCACTTAATGGCCAGCAGGCTGAGAACGAATTTGTCGGCTGTAACTGCGGCATTATGGATCAGATGATCTCTGCACAAGGTCGTAAAGACAGTGCCATGCTACTCGATTGCCGTAGCCTTGCTACAGAATCTGTTTCTATGCCAAAAGATCTAGCCATTGTTATTATCAATTCAAATAAACAGCGCGGATTGGTTGATAGCGAATACAACACCCGCCGTCAGCAGTGTGAAGAGGCTGCGGCTATGTTCGGGGTAAAAGCCCTGCGCGATGTCACACTTGAGCAGCTTAACGCACAAGCACATCAGCTCGATACGCAAGTATTCAAACGTGCGCGCCATGTGATCACTGAAAATATACGCACACGCCAAGCAGCCCAGGCTTTGCAAGTACAAGATATGCATACACTCGGTGTACTAATGGCTCAGTCACACACCTCAATGCGCGATGACTTTGAGATCACCGTTCCCGAAATTGACACGTTAGTCACTATTGTTAAAACAGTGATCGGTGAACAAGGCGGAGTCAGAATGACAGGTGGCGGCTTTGGGGGTTGTATTGTTGCGTTGATCCCCCCGTATTTAGTTGATGAAGTCACTGCAGCAGTTGCCGCAGAGTATCCGGTTGCTACCGGCCTGCAAGCTTCGATTTATGTTTGCCAAGCTCAAGATGGCGCGGGTCTGATTGATCTGGGGTAATCACCGCACTCTATATATTTAGCGTAGATATATACGGATATAGATCATCTGTACATTCGAAAACAGCACCGACACTGATGGGATAAGACCATGCATCGATCGCCCGATTTTACATCAACAATGACACAACCTTGGCTGGTAGACGGTCTGCCCGCACAATTGGTGACGTTGACCAACCGTTGCGGTATGCAACTGACGCTGATGGATATTGGGGCGACGTGGTTAAGTTGTTGTTTACCGTTACAAACTGGTGAGCTGCGCGAAGTTCTGCTTGGGGTCAGTACGCTGGATGATTTTATGCGCCAGTCAAGTTACATGGGGGTAACGGTTGGGCGTTATGCCAACCGTATTGCCCATGGTTGCTTTACACTTGAGGGGCATGTACACCGGGTATCGGTGAATCAAGCTGGTCATTGTTTGCACGGTGGTCAGCAAGGGTTTCATCATCGCCGTTGGGCTATTGAGTTACAAACAGATAATCAGGTGACTTTTTCACTCGTTTCCTCCGATGGCGATCAAGGTTTTCCTGGCAATCTGACGGTCCGTGTTACTTATCGACTGACAGATGTGAATCAAGTTGAGATCCATTACCGGGCAACCACCGATCAGGCTACACCGGTGAATCTCACCAACCATGCATATTTTAATCTGCACGGAGCAGAGAGCGATCACGACTGCCGATTGCACCGTTTGCGTATTCACGCTGCGTATTTTTTACCAACCAATCAAGACGGTATTCCTGAAAACAGTTTAAAAACAGTCACGGGAACAGGGTTTGATTTTTTGCAGGGAAAGCAGGTTGCTGAGCATTTTTTACGGGATCAAGCGCAGATCGCCGTGAAGGGATATGACCACAGTTTTTTGTTTGACCCGGCTCGTGATCTCCAGCTTCCGGTGGCAGAACTCACCTCTCTCGATCAGGAAATACAGATGCAAGTCTTTACTGATAAACCCGCAATGCAACTGTATACCGGTAATTGGCTGGCTGGAACACCCAACCGCAGAGGAGGGGCATACTCTGATTTTGCGGGGCTGGCATTAGAAACTCAATTTTTGCCCGACTCGCCAAACCACCCTGACTGGCCACAGCCCAGCTGTATTCTGTATCCCGAAAATGTATACCGCTCTACAACGGTTTATCAGTTCCATTATGGGTGTAGGGGTAACTCAGCGTTTCGGTGCGGTGAAGTAAATATTAAAAGTAATTAAGCACATACATATTTAAAGGGGGCATGTAATGGAAAAGGTCAAATATACTGATTTTGCTAAGCTTGAAATACGTACGGGGAATATCGTACAGGTTAAGCGCCATGAAAATGCAGATAAGCTATATATAGTGCAAATTGACGTAGGTGATCAGCAGTTACAAACTGTGACCAGTTTAGTGCCTTACTACAGTGAAGAGACGTTATTGGGAAAACAGGTTGTGGTGCTGTGCAATCTGGAAAAAGCCAAAATGCGTGGCGAAACGTCAGAGTGTATGTTGCTTTGCGCAGAGACAGATGACGGTGCAGAGAGTGTGTTACTCGCGCCTGAGCGTGTTATGCCTGCAGGGGTGAAAATTGTATAAATAGCGCTAACCCTACCGCTGCAACCACAGTACTGCAGGAAAATATTAGCAATAATCAAAACAGATTGATTTTTCACATGGGTCTGAATTTTCTCGGGGATATATTCCCAATTCAATCTCAAAAAATAAACAATTG
>NZ_JBOFRH010000339.1:0-1301 GCF_051650925.1 Plesiomonas sp. | reverse complement strand
ATGGATTACAAGGCACGCCGTATATCTATCAAGGCGAAGAGTTGGGCATGACAAATCCGGGTTATCAGCAAATTGATGATTATCAGGACGTGGAAAGCCACAATATTTTTGCCATCAAACAGGCGCAGGGGATGGATGATGCGCAGATTTTGGCGATTTTAGCCGCGCGCTCGCGTGATAACTCGCGTACGCCAATGCAATGGAGCGCGGATGCTAATGCCGGTTTTACCCAAGGTTCGCCGTGGTTAAAACCTGCCGCCAACTATACCGAGATTAACGCGGTTGCGGCGAAAGCCGATCCGGATTCGGTATTCTGGCATTACCGCGATTTGATTCGCCTGCGTAAAGCGCATCCGATCTTCACGCATGGTGACTATCAAGAGTTGCTGCCTGAGCACCGCCAAATTTGGGCTTACACTCGCCAGTGGCAAGGGAAGACGCTGTTGGTGGTGAGTAATTTCTATCGTGAGCCGGTAGATTTTGTGTTGCCAAGTCACCTTGGCGGGCAGAATGCTGTTCCTGTGCCGCCAATCATGCAGTCAGTCACGCCGTCACATAGCCAACTTTTACTCAGCAACTATGCAGATACCCCAACGCAGCCACAAAGCGGTCAATTACGCCCGTATGAGTCGGCGATCTGGTTGATTGAATCGGTTTAAGTGGTGTGGGTGAGACGATAAAAACAGAGCCGGTCTAGTTGGTTAGGGAAACTAGACCGGCTCGTTAAAATCACGGGTCATGCGTTCAGCGAGCGTATTTGCGCTATGAAGCATGACTCGTGCGGCATAATTAGCCTTGTGGCATAACGGTGGCGTCAGGTGCGGCGCTCCAGACGCGGTAGCGAACTTCTGCCCCTTCAGGTGCATACACCACGATTGGCAGACGGCTGTTGTAGCGGATCAGGTATGGCTCACCGCCTAAGGAAACAAAGCGCGTCACTTTCGGTGCATTGCTGTCTACCGCCATCAGCGTGCCAGCCATTGGGCCTAAGTTGCTTACCACGTAGCGTGGGAAGCCCCATCCATCAATAATCTGTTCTTCAATTTTGCCGGTGAAGAAATAGGTATTCGCTTTATCCACTTGCGCGTTTTTGCCCACAATCAGCTGTACTTTGAAGTCGGCTTCATTGCTGCGAGTCGGCAGTTGTAAAACATGTCTGACTTGGCCGGCCTCTGCAGGCGGGAACGCTTTCATATTGTCTGCTGCATGGGCTGGCAGAATGGAAGAAGCAAGTAACACAGCCATGGCGGAAAATAATTTTTTCATGTTAAAGCCTTATACAAAACAGAAGAGGGGATACC
>NZ_JBOFRH010000338.1:0-8206 GCF_051650925.1 Plesiomonas sp. | reverse complement strand
AGTGCGCATGATTTGTTGCGTGCAGAGTTGCAAAGCTACTCATTAAAAACCCAAGGGTTATTGGGGCGGCGCTGCCGCGTACCGGTACTGGCCGCTGGCGTAGATAATGATCTGTTTTCACCAAAAGAGGAGAATCGGTTTATCGCCATGTCATCGGTTGATGGGAAGTGTATACAGATCCCCGCCAGCCCGTTACAAACCGGATTTGAGCGCATAATGGCACAAATAACCGATTGGATAGACCAAAAACTCATATAAAACAACTTGCTTAAATTACCCCTTGTACGGCAACAATAGACATTACGTACAAAGGAGGTAGGTATGCAGGTTATCGGACAATCACGCTCACGTTTAATGCGCAAATTTGCGGCACTCGGGCCGTATATTCGTGAGCATCAGTGTCAGGAGCAGCAGTTTTTCTTTGACTGCTTGGCGGTATGCGCCAATCCACGGCTTCCGACCGAAAAGCGTGAGTTTTGGGGATGGTGGATGGTGCTCGATGCCACTGAAAGCGGTTTTGAGTATCACTATCAGGTTGGTTTTTACGATAACCAAGGCGATTGGTTGCCTAAGCATCCTACTGATGACGCTATCACCGAAGAGATCCAGCGTACACTCCAACTCTTTTATCCGCGTTTGGTAGATTGCCTACAACTGCTGAATATCTCTTTACAGCCCGCAGCAGCCATTGCAGGGCGAGAGTTGAGTACTGCCGCGTAAAGTTTCATATCCCCATACATCTTTGCTGATAAATAGTTTTCAGAATTTTAGCGCTGTCTGTTGGCAGCGCTTCCACAAGCTGCTACAAAAAGAGTTCACTTCCTTCATCTTAGGATTCAAGGCATTACCCCATGAACCGTAGTCAGACTATCGTTGTGAAATTAGGAACCAGTGTGCTCACCGGCGGCTCGCGCCATCTAAACCGTGCGCACATGGTGGAGTTGGTGCGCCAGTGCGCACAGATGCAGCAGGCCGGTCACCGTATCGTGCTAGTAACATCAGGGGCGATAGCCGCCGGACGTGAACATTTAGGCTACCCCGAACTTCCCCCCACAATGGCTTCTAAGCAACTGCTGGCTGCGGTAGGGCAAACGCGTTTGATTCAGTTGTGGGAGCAACTGTTTTCGATTTATGGTCTACATATCGGGCAGATGTTGCTAACGCGCGCTGACTTGGAAGATCGTGAGCGTTTTCTCAATGCCCGCGATACGCTGCGTGCACTGCTTGATCAGAAAATCGTGCCGGTAATCAATGAAAATGATGCTGTTGCCACCACCGAAATTAAAGTGGGCGATAACGATAATCTCTCTGCGCTGGCGGCAATTCTGGCGGATGCCGATAAGCTGATTTTACTGACCGATCAGGCAGGATTATTTACCGCTGATCCGCGCAGTAATCCACAGGCAGAACTGATCCGTGAAGTGCAGGGTATTGACGAGTCATTGCGTCTGATTGCAGGAGACAGTGTTTCCGGTCTGGGAACTGGCGGCATGAGCACTAAATTGCAGGCAGCAGATGTGGCAAACCGTGCCGGAATCGAAGTGGTGATAGCAGCCGGTCAGCAGGCGGGCGTAATTGCCGATGTGGTTGCCGATATTTCAGTGGGAACCCGCTTTCATCCTCAGGAAACCCCACTTGAAAACCGTAAACGCTGGATTTTTGGCCCACCACCGGCCGGAGAGCTGATTGTGGATATGGGCGCTGTAAGCGCAGTGGTTGCGCGTGGTAGCTCCCTATTGCCAAGCGGTATCCAGCAGGTCACTGGGAATTTTTCGCGTGGTGAAGTGGTGCGTGTTCGCGGTATTGATGGGCGAGAGATCGCGCGCGGTATGAGCCGCTATAACAGCGATGCCTTGGCGCTTATCGCCGGACACCAGTCACAACAAATCAGCGATATTTTAGGCTATGAATACGGCGCGGTCGCCATTCACCGTGACGATATGATTTTGATTTAAGGATGAAAGCGATGAATCAATTAACCGAGATGGGAAAGGCAGCTAAGCAGGCCTCTTACCGTTTAGCCACCTTAACCACCGCAGAGAAAAATCGCGCCTTGCTCTTCATTGCCGATGAGCTTGAGGCGCGCAGTGCGGCTATTTTAGCGGCCAATGCGCAAGATATTACTGCCGCAAAACAGGCCGGATTAAGTACTGCGATGCTCGATCGCCTGTTGCTGACCCCTGAGCGTTTAACGGCTATCGCTAATGATGTGCGCGCAGTGGTTAAACTGGCCGATCCCGTCGGACAAGTGCTGGATGGGCAACAACTGAGCAGCGGGCTGAATTTAATCCGCAAACGCGTACCACTAGGGGTGATTGGCACGATTTATGAAGCTCGCCCGAATGTCACCATTGATGTGGCTTCACTGTGTCTGAAAACCGGTAATGCGGTGATTTTGCGGGGTGGAAAAGAGACGGTACATACCAATCAGGCGATGGTCGCAGTGGTGCAACATGCTCTGAGTTGCTGTGGTTTACCGGCGGGTGCGGTGCAGTCTATTGATGATCCTGATCGTGCGCGGGTGACTGAGTTGCTGCGTTTAGATCGCTATGTTGACATGATAATCCCACGCGGTGGCAGTGGGTTACACCGCCTTTGTCGTGAGCAGGCAACCATTCCGGTTATTATCGGAGGTATTGGCGTGTGCCATATCTTTGTTGATGCTAGTGCGGATCTCACTGCGGCTGTTACAGTTATCGATAATGCAAAAGTACAACGCCCAAGTGTGTGTAACTCCTTGGAGACGTTGTTGGTTCATCAAGAGGTGGCGGCCACATTTTTACCGTTATTGGCTGATTACTTGCACAGCAAGGGGGTTACTCTGCACGCTTGTCCGCAAAGCGCAGCGTTGCTGGCTGGTAGCCGAGCGACTGTCGTTCCGGTTCAGGCACAAGATTATGATGATGAGTGGTTATCACTTGATCTTAACGTCAAGATTGTTGCCGATATTGATGAGGCGATTGCTCACATCCACCAGCATGGCAGTAGCCATTCAGACAGCATTCTGACCCAGACCTTTACCCACGCGGATCGTTTTACCCTTGAGGTTGACTCTTCTGCCGTGTATGTCAATGCCAGTACGCGCTTTACCGATGGCGGGCAGTTTGGGTTAGGTGCAGAAGTGGCGGTGAGCACACAAAAATTGCATGCCCGTGGCCCGATGGGGTTAGAGGCATTAACAACCTATAAATGGATTGGCTACGGTAATAACCTGATCCGCAGTTAGTGATTTTTTGAGCGTCAATCAGAGGTTAAATATACAATGTGTGAGCAACTACTCACACATTGCTATGAATATTGAGTTAATAGCAACCGTATGAATATACGTAGATATTCTGCCTGAACATCATATCCACTTACTTTGTTTTGTCACCGTACAGGGTGTGTTGCTGTACGGTGTGCCGAGGTTGGTTTTTCCCTTTTTCTTGTTTGCCTTCTTATTTTTTTCCGCAAAATACGCACGCCTCTTCTATGCTGATTAAAGCGTCATTGATGCAATCTGTCGTTATCTGCGAATGCGTGTTGTACCCACTGTGTTTATACCTAGGCTGTGTTGTATCGCATAGCGCCTCACTCACAGAGTGACTCAACAACATAGCCAGTAAAACACACAACACCGCAGACTGACCACACCCGATGCCGCCTAAACCCTGTGGGGTGTTCACTTCCTGAAATACAGCAAGGATATGATCATGCGCTTTTTCTTTTCTGAGAATGCTTACTGGCGAATTGGGTTTCATCGGTCTCTAACGGGGGTGTTGCTGCTGCCCTTATTTTTATTGCAGGGATGTGAAGATAAAGCCAGCGATACCGCAGTATCGGCTAGCGCAGCGCCCGCCATGCCGGTGAGTGTACAGATTTTGCAGGGAAAGTCGGTTCCGGTTGATTTTTCGTTTGTCGGGCTGACGAAAAGCTCACATCAGGTCAATATTGTTACCCGAGTGAATGGCTTTTTAGATAAGCAGATGTACAAAGATGGCGCATTTATCAAGCAGGGTGAAACCCTGTTTTTGATTGATCCCAAACCTTTTCAGGCTCTACTCCAAGCTGCTCAAGCCGCTCTCACACAGCAAAAAGCTAACTTACTGGTAGCACAGCAAAATCTGGCCAGAATCAAGCCGCTGGCTGCCCAGAATGCCGCCAGTAAAAAAGATTTAGATCAGGCTATTGGGCAGGAAAAAGCAGCACAAGCGCAGGTCGAAATGGCTAAGGCACAGGTTGTTCAGGCGCAGTTGAATTTGAGCTATGCCACCATCAGAGCACCACTGAGCGGTATCAGCGGTGAGCGGTTGATTGATGAAGGTACTTATGTAACAGCCAGTGATCGCCTAACCTATGTGGCGGCACTATCCCCTATGTGGGTCAATTTTAGTATCTCAGAAGCACAATCATTAAAACGTGATGAACTGGTGCGTAAAGGGCTGCTGAAGTTACCCGCGGATAACTCGCTGAGTGTGCAACTGACACTGTCGGACAACTCACAGTACGCTGAAACGGGTCGCATTACATTTGCCAATGCAGAGTACAACTCACAGACCGGTACTTTTCTGGTCAGGGCCAGTTTTAACAATACCGAAGGGGCTTTACGCCCCGGGCAGTTTGTGCGGGTGACAGTAAAAGGGGCTGAACGGCCTGATGCGATTGCCGTACCACAAACGGCGGTGATGCAAGGGGCTACTGGGCATTTTGTCTGGGTAGTCAATAAAGAGAGCAAGGCGGAGTATCGCCCCGTAACCATGGGGGATTACAGCGGCAATGACTGGATTGTTGACGAAGGGCTAGCAGCCGGTGAGCAGGTGGTGGTGAAAGGCGGAATGACCTTACGGCCTGATGCTCTATTAGCCCCGACACCGATCAGTGCAACGCCCGATTCGTCAGGCAGTTCGGTAGGTGACTCGGCGGATAAGGCGGCAAAAACACACGTTAAGCCGTCAGTGTCTACCACGTCGGCGCATTAAGCCCGGTTAAAGCAGCTCTTTTGAGGTGTAGCCATGTTCTCTCGAGTCTTTATTGAACGGCCCATTTTTGCCAGCGTGTTATCACTGATTGTGGTGCTGGTGGGTAGCATAGCGGCATTAAATCTGCCGATAGAGCAGTATCCGACCATGACTCCGGTGCAAGTGCAGGTGACTGCCGTCTATCCGGGGGCAGATGCCCAGACGTTGTCGCAATCTGTAGCGGGGCCGATTGAGGCGCAGATTAACGGTGTCGATAACATGTTGTATATGACATCGAGCAGCTCCTCGAATGGGCAGATGACCATTAGTGTTTATTTCTCACTCGATACCGACCCTGATATTGCACAGGTGCAGGTACAAAATCGGGTAAGTTTAGCGTTGCCACAACTGCCACAAACTGTGCAGCAAAACGGTGTGCAAGTACAAAAGCGAACCTCCAGCATTCTAATGTTGGTCGGCGTGTACTCTCCTGAAAACCGCTATGATGCTAACTACATTGCAAACTACGCTAACGTTTATGTGCTTGATGCTATCAAACGCATACCGGGTGCAGGGCAAGCCTCGGTATTAGGGGCCGCAGATCAGGCCATGCGAATCTGGCTGAACCCTGAAAAAATGGCCAGCCTTGGTGTTACTACATCTGATATTCAGCAGGCCGTTTCCAACCAGAATAAATTGTTCAGTGCTGGTCAAATAGGGCAGGCACCGAATCAAGCCTCAACTCAACTGACCTATCCGCTGGTAACACAAAATCCGTATGTGAAGCCTGAACAGTATGAAAGCATTATTTTACGGGCGGATAACAGCGGCGCTGCACTGGTTCGTTTACAAGATGTCGCACGAGCAGAGCTTGGGCTAAAACAGTACATCGTGAATACCGCGATGAACCAAACGCCGGCCACTTTTATTGCCGTGTATCTGGCTCCGGGGGCGAACGCGCTTGATGTATCGAACAATGTCTCGGCAACACTGAAAAACCTCAAAAGCACTTTCCCTAGCGGATTGGATTATAAAATCACCCTTGATACCACAGATTTTGTGCGAATATCGATTGAAGATGTGCTGCATACGCTGGTTGAAGCCATCATTCTAGTGATTGCCGTGGTCTATCTGTTTTTGCAGAGTATTCGCGCCACAATGATCGCAATTGTTGCCGTGTTTGTTGCCCTGATAGGAACATTCGTCGGTATGCTGGCTCTGGGGTTCTCCATCAACCTACTGACACTGTTCGGTATGATCCTTGCGATAGGCTTGGTGGTCGATGATGCTATCGTGGTGGTTGAAAACGTCGAACGTTTAATGCATGAGAAACTTCTCTCGGCGAAAGAAGCCTCGCTTGAGGCGATGGCCGAGATCTCTACTGCGTTGGTGTCGGTGGTTTTAGTACTCTCTTCCGTCTTTATCCCTGCTGCCTTTTTAAGCGGTACAACTGGCCAGCTGTATAAGCAGTTTGCTGTGACCATCGTGATTTCGGTGGTGTTGTCGGGGTTTGTGGCGCTGACGTTAACTCCTGCACTGTGCGGTATTTTTCTTAAACCGGGCCACAGTGCCAGTCGTGGTTTTTTCGGCTGGTTTAACCGCCAGTTTGCCGCACTGACCACCCGTTACGGGCAGGGTGTACGCTTAACCATTCAACGCTCGACACTGGCACTGGTACTCATGGCGGTGATGATTGGTTGCATTGTCATGATGTTCCGCAGTTTACCCTCAAGCTTTGTGCCGCAAGAGGATCAGGGTTATGTGTTGGCAGGGGTTATTTTACCTGATGCCGCCAGTATTCGCCGGACACAAGAGATCACCGATCAGCTTGATGCCATATTTGCAGCTAACCCAAATGTGGAGACTCGTACCGCTATTACCGGTTTTAACCTGCTCGACAGCTCCTTTAAAACCAATACCGCCACTTTCTTTGTGACACTCAAATCATTCGGTGATCGCTCTGAGGCTTCGCAATCAGCCGAAGCCATTTTGCAGGATATAGCCAAGCAAACTAAAGGGATTCAGGGGGCATTTATTTTACCAATCTCCCCTCCGGCAATTCCGGGTTTAGGGACTACCGGTGGTTTTCAGTTCTGGATACAGGATTTAAGTAATGGCTCACTGGCTGAATTACAACAGGTGACGAATCAGTTTTTAGCCAAGGCGCGTCAGAACCCAACTTTAACTGGGCTTTCATCAACATTTAACGCCTCGAGCACCCAACTGAAAGCTGAAATTAGCCGTGATAAAGCCATGCTATTGGGTGTGCCGATTCAAGATGCTTATGGCACATTGCAAACATTTTTAGCTTCATCTTCAGTTAGCCAATATTTTGATCTTAGCCGAGTATGGAATGTGGTGTTGCAAGCTGAAGCGCGTTATCGCGATGATCCTGTTTGGCTTGGCAAGTTATACACCCGCAATAATCAGGGGAATATGATCCCGCTCTCTGCGGTGATGGACACCCGATACGGTGCAGGCCCCGACTTAGTACCGCACTTTAACGGTTTTCCTTCCGCACAGGTCAATGGCTCGGCAGCACAGGGTTATAGCTCAGGGCAGGCCATCTCTGTGATGGAAGATATCGCAAAAGAGGTGTTACCGCCGGGATACAGTTTTGCATGGTCAGGTCAGGCATACGAAGAGAAGCAGGCGGGCAGCACCTCAACGGTTGCGTTTGCACTGGGTTTGGTGATTGTTTTTCTGATCCTTGCTGCACAATTTGAGTCATGGACACTGCCTTGCGCCGTACTGACGGCCGTACCTTTCGGGTTGGTTGGTTCGTTGCTATTTACCTTGCTGCGCGGCCTTGAGAATGATGTCTATTTCCAGATAGGTTTGCTGGTGCTGATTGGGTTGGCGGCAAAAAATGCGGTACTGATTATTGAGTTCGCCGTTGAATTGCACCATCGCAAAGGGCGTAATTTACTGGAGTCAGCTATTGAAGCGGGTGAACTGCGCTTGCGGCCGATTGTGATGACATCACTGGCTTTTATTCTTGGCACATTGCCACTTATGCTGGCGAACGGTGCAGGAGCAAACTCGCGCCACTCTATCGGTACGGGTATTGTCGGCGGCATGATAGGGGCAACCACGTTGGCACTGTTTTATGTCCCGCTGTTCTATGTGCTGTTTGAGCGGTTAGCCAAGCCTAAACAGAGCAAAAAACAAGAGACTAATCGGCAGGATGCAGAGCAACAGCCGGATCTTTCGAACCCGAATCAGCAGGCTGATGCCGATGCAGCCGCAACCACAACCCTATCTCAAAC
>NZ_JBOFRH010000337.1:0-1638 GCF_051650925.1 Plesiomonas sp. | reverse complement strand
CCGGTGGAAGTGGTGACGCAAAAAGAGTTGGCGCGCTGGCAAGTGACTACCGTGACCGAAGCGCTGCGTCGCCTACCTGGGCTGCAGATTGCACAAAACGGTGGCATGGGACAAAAATCCAGTGTGTTTATCCGCGGTAATGAATCTCGGCATGTGCTGGTTTTGATTGATGGCATTCGAGTCGCTCAATCTGCTAATGGCACAGGTTCCGTTGATTTTAATCAGCTACCTTTGGCGCTGGTTGAGCGTATCGAATATATCCGAGGGCCGCGTTCGTCGACTTATGGTGCAGATGCGATTGGTGGTGTGATTAACATCATTACCGGCCGTGAAACAGATGGTGGCAATTTACAAGCCTCTGCTGGTAGTTTGCATTATCAAAATTACCAAGGCAGCGTGCGTAACCATGTAACTGATCGCACCGTAGTATCGGTTGCTGGGCAATTTACGGATACCCGTGGTTATGATGTGGTTGCTGGTACGAATGAGCCTGATCGTGATGGCTTTAGAAGCCGTTTTGCTTGGGCGTCTGTTGAGCATAAGTTTTCAGAGTCAACTGAAGGTTTTGTTCGTATTCACGGATCAGCAAATCAAAATGAATATGATGGTTCATACAGTAACCGTGGTCGTACCTATACACGGCAGTATGACTCGGGGTTGAGGTTTCATCAAGATAACTACTCAAGCCAGTTAATTGCAAGTTATCAAGATGTAGATAGTGACACTTTTGCGCCTAGCAATATGCTTCGTTCTCATGATGAATATAGCCAGCGTACTTTGCAGTGGATGAATAACTATCAGGTTGGTTATGGCCAGATTGGGGCCGGTATTGATTGGAACCGCAATCAGGCCATGTATTCCAACCAGGCTAAGTCACGAGATAACACGGGTGTGTACCTGACCACGCAGCAACGAATCGGTGATTGGACGCTGGAAGGGGCGGTGCGGCAAGATCATAATCAAGATTATGGTAATAACTTTACTTGGCAAAGTGCGGTTGGTTGGCAATTTATCGATAGTACACAGGCGGTACTTTCATATGGCACAGCGTTTAAAGCACCGACTCTCAGTCAACTATATGGTTCTAGTGGCTCAAACCCAATTGATAGCAATCCAGATTTAAAAGCAGAAAGCTCCCGAAATCTAGAATTAGCCTTTAGCGGACAGCTACAAGCGCTAAATTGGCGAGTGTCTACTTATCGTAATAAAGTGGACAATTTAATTACTTATTATTCAACCTCAACTTATGACTATGCACAATATCGAAACACCAGTGAGGCCACCATCAAAGGTATTGAAACGGAAGCCAGCTTTAATACCGCAGCCTTCATGCATACGTTATCGTTTGATTACACTGATCCAAGAGATAAAGAGGGTAATCTCTTACTAAGAAGAGCTCAGCATACTTACAAGTATATGCTGGATTTTGAGGTGATGCGTATGCAGTTCAATATTGCCTATCAATATGTGGGTAAGAGAGCGGATGTGAGCAATCAAACTTTGCCAAGCTACAGCCTGTGGGATTTGGCCGCGTCATATCCTATTACGCAAAGCCTGACCGCCCGTGGTAGAATCGCCAACCTGTTTGATAAAAAGTACGAAACTGCGTACGGTTATCCGGCGGCTGAGCGCGCCTAC
>NZ_JBOFRH010000336.1:0-2783 GCF_051650925.1 Plesiomonas sp. | reverse complement strand
CAAGGCGTGATGTCGACCTATAAAGGGCGCGCGCTGGGTACGATTGGCCATATCGGTTGTTACAGCTTCCATGAAACCAAAAACTACACGGCAGGCGGTGAGGGCGGAGCAACACTGATTAATGACCCTTCACTGATCGATCGCGCTGAAGTTATCCGTGAAAAAGGCACGAATCGTAGCCAATTCTTCCGCGGGCAAGTGGATAAATATACTTGGCGTGATATCGGCTCAAGCTACCTGATGTCTGATCTGCAAGCGGCGTATTTGTGGTCACAACTTGAAGCCGCCGAGCAGATCAACCAGCGCCGTTTAGCATTATGGAATACCTACTACAACGCACTTAAGCCATTGGCGGATGCCGGTCGTATTGCACTGCCATCTTGTCCGACGGATTGCGCGCACAACGCACACATGTTCTATATCAAAATGCGTGATATGGATGATCGCAGTGCATTTATCAGCTTCATGAAAGAGGCTGAAATCATGACAGTTTTCCATTATATCCCTCTGCATGCTTGCCCTGCCGGAGAGAAATTTGGTCAGTTCCACGGTCAAGATCAGTTCACCACGGCTGAAAGCGAGCGTTTAGTGCGTCTGCCCTTGTTCTATAACATGGACGATTTAACACAGCGCACTGTGATTCAAACGCTGCTGAACTTTTTTGCCTGATTATGTCACTGGCTAAAGCTTCGGTTTGGACTGCTGCCTCTACACTGGTAAAAATCGGTGTAGGGTTGTTGGTGGTCAAGTTACTGGCGGTATCCTTCGGCCCGCAAGGGGTGGGGCAAGCGGGTAACTTTATGACAATGGTGACCGTACTGGGGGTTCTCTCTGGTGCGGGTATTTTTAATGGTGTCACCAAGTATGTCGCCGAGTATCAACACGACAGCGTCCGTTTACGGGCGCTGCTTGGCACGTCATCCGCCATTGTTGCCCTATTTTCTACCTTACTGGCTGCTATTTTTGTTTGTGCGGCTGGGCCTATTAGCCAACTGCTGTTCGATCACCGTGAAATGACGGCGGTGGTACAGGCTGTCGGTCTTATTCAAATGGGCATTGCCTATGCCAACTTGTTTTTGGCCATCATCAAAGGTCAGCGCGATGCTATGGGCAACGCGCTGGCGGTAATTGGTGGCAGCATACTGGGCGTAGTGGCCTATAGCCTCTGTTTTTGGCTCGGCGGCTATACCGGTGCATTAGCTGGCCTTGCCCTTGTGCCGGCCATTGCCGTCCTCCCTGCTGCTACGGTATTGCTAAAACGAAAAACCATTCCACTGAGCTATTTGCGCCCAACGTGGGATCGTTTTTTTGCGAGTAATCTACTCAAATTTACCGTGATGGTATTGATTACCTCCGTTACCTTGCCTGCCGCGTATGTAATGCTGCGAAATTTGCTGGCCGCTCGTTATGGCTGGGATGCAGTAGGTATGTGGCAAGGGGTGAGTAAAATTTCAGATGCCTACTTGCAGTTTATCACGGCCTCATTTTCGGTTTATCTGCTGCCCACGTTGTCGCGTTTACAGGATAAAAACGCCATTGTGCGCGAGATAGGCCGTTCGCTGCGGTTTGTATTACCGGCGGTTGCAGCCGTCAGCCTGACCGTCTATTTGCTGCGGGATGTTGCTATCTGGCTGCTGTTCTCGGCAGAGTTTCGCCCAATGCGCGATCTGTTTGCATGGCAACTTACCGGTGATGTTTTTAAAGTCGGCGCGTATGTATTTGGCTATTTGGTAGTGGCGAAAGCCGCACTGCGTTATTACTTACTGGCAGAAGTGTGCCAGTTTGTGTTGCTCAGTACATTGGCTTATATCCTTATTCCAATGCATGGTGCACTGGGTGCGGCGCAAGCCTATATGCTGACTTACATCCTCTATTTTTGCCTCTGTGTTGGGGCTTTTCTTATTTATCGAAAGCGTGCATGACAGCCTTAATCCATGTTTTGGGATCAGATATCCCGCATCACAATCAGACCGTACTGAGCTTCTTTAATGATGTGCTCAGCCCGCGGTTGTCATCGCCTGACCTGACCCGTGAGTTTTATGTGGTCAGCCGCGATTCGGCGCTGGCACATCGCTTCCCGCAGCTTAATATCCGCTGTTTTGCCAGTAAAAAGCAGATCGCACAGGTGCTGCGTCAGCAGGCTCATCGCCAGCCAGAGTCACATTTTATCCTGCATGGGCAGTTTAATATCCTATTGTGGCTCTATCTGCTGGTCGGGTTTATTCGCCCAAAACAGGTGAGCTGGCATATCTGGGGGGCAGATTTATATGAGGACTCTACTGACTGGCGCTTTCGGTTGTTCTACCGTTTGCGGCGGATTGCACAGGGGCGTGTCGGGCGGGTATTTGCCACCCGAGGCGATCTGAATTACTACCATCAGCGCCATCCAGCCATTGCCCAGCAGTTGCTCTATTTCCCAACGAAAATGGATCCGGCATTGACTGGCGGCGTACGCAACTGGACACCGGCTGAACCACTGAACATTCTGGTCGGCAACTCCGGAGATCGTTCTAACCGGCACATTGATGCATTGCGTGAGATTAAACAGCAGTTTGGTGAGCACGTTCGGGTGCAGATCCCACTGGGCTATCCGGCCAACAATGATGCTTACATCAGTGAAATTCGCCATTGCGCCGAAACACTTTACCCTGATGGGCAGGTTACATTGTTGACTGAGCAGATCCCATTTAACACCTACCTTGATCTGCTGGCTCAGTGCGATCTGGGTTATTTTTTGTTTGAACGTCAGCAGGGTATTGGCACGTTGTGTTTACTGATTCAAA
>NZ_JBOFRH010000335.1:0-13808 GCF_051650925.1 Plesiomonas sp. | reverse complement strand
TGGCGCAGGTCAATCAGTTGTTGATGAATACACTCAAGCAACAGGGTATTGATCGCTACTGGTTAGTGGGCTACTCAATGGGCGGGCGGATAGCCTGTTTTCATGCTACGCAATCTGCGGAGCAATTTACTGAGCAAGCTACTGAACAGGTTAAAGCACAGCATGATCACGCACTCAGTAGCCGACCGTGTCATGATGAACAAGGCTCTGATAAACAAGATCATGGTGCTTCATTCTCATTATCACCGTCTGGGTTGTGCGGGCTGAGTGTTGAGGGCGCACATCCGGGGTTGGCACAGGAAGAGCAGTGTCTTGGCCGCTGGTATCATGATAATCGCTGGGCAGAGCGTTTTCGCCGCCAGCCGCTGGCAAATGTACTCGACGAGTGGTATCGCCAGCCGGTATTTGCCGATCTTAGCGCCGATATGCGCAGTGCCATGATCGCCGCCCGCAGTCAGAATGATCCACATGCGTTGGCGATGATGCTTGAAGGCACATCACTGGCCCGTCAGCCACAAATGAGTCGTGCATTGCTGCGCTTATCTGTGCCATTTGCGTATCTGACCGGCAGTAAAGATGTGAAGTTTCAGCGTATTGCACAGCAGTACGGGTTTCCGTTAACCGTAATTACTGATGCCGGACACAATGCACATACCGCGAATCCGGCAAAATTTGCTGCAGAGGTGCGCCGTATTCTGAATGGCGCTCATTGAGCCTTTGCTCGTGAACACGTGTTCTTGGCGATGAAATACGCTATGACATAAAAATCGTGATAATGAGGCAAAACAGCCCGCGTATTATCACGGTTTTTGTTTGTTACCATTTTTTCAATCATAGGAAGCAGCCTGATGCTTTATCCAAGCGAAGAAGAACTGTATGCCGCGGTAGAATGGCATGATTGCTCAGAAGGTTATACCGATATTCAGTACCACAAATCGGCTGACGGTATTGCTAAAATCACCATCAATCGCCCAGAAGTTCGCAATGCGTTTCGTCCGCTGACCGTTAAAGAGATGCTACAGGCACTGGCTGATGCACGCTATGACGATAATATCGGCGTTATTGTGCTGACAGGTCAGGGCGAGAAAGCGTTCTGTGCCGGCGGCGATCAGAAAATTCGTGGTGATTACGGCGGTTATCAGGATGATTCGGGTGTGCATCACCTGAATGTGCTCGATTTTCAGCGCCAGATCCGCACCTGCCCGAAACCGGTTGTTGCCATGGTTGCCGGATATGCAGTCGGGGGCGGCCATGTGCTGCATATGATGTGCGATCTGACCATTGCGGCAGAGAATGCTCAGTTTGGTCAGACTGGCCCGAAAGTGGGATCGTTTGACGGCGGCTGGGGTGCATCGTATATGGCCCGTATTGTTGGCCAGAAAAAAGCGCGTGAAATTTGGTTTTTATGCCGCATGTATGGCGCACAAGAAGCGCTGGATATGGGGCTGGTGAATACGGTCGTTTCACTGGAAAACCTTGAGCGTGAAACCGTGCGCTGGTGTCGTGAAATGCTGCGCAACAGCCCAATGGCACTGCGTTGCTTGAAAGCGGCACTGAATGCCGATTGTGATGGTCAGGCAGGTCTGCAAGAGTTGGCCGGTAATGCCACTATGCTGTTCTATATGACCGATGAAGGTCAGGAAGGGCGCAACGCATTTAACGAAAAGCGCCAGCCAGATTTCAGCAAATTCAAGCGTAACCCGTAATCACTGCTGTTGTCGGTTCGATTCTATGTAAGAGCCGCCATTGTAAAGCAACCCTTGTTAATACCGCACGCTGCCGCTATCACTGAAATAGCGGCAGCGTGTAGTTGGGTTGCAACAATAAAAAACAGTAGCAGTGACAACAAATATCATCGCACCCTTTGATAACCGCACGCTTGAGCCTGCTTCCCGCAGAATAAAAGTCTGCGCCACCAGCATAATGGATTAGCGAATACCACCATGAAAACTGCCGCTCTGTACCGCTATAGCCTGCCGATGGAGGCAGGAATTGGCCTGCGTAACCGTCCGTTAAAAACCCGTGAAGGCCTGATTATTCATCTGCAACAAGGTGATAAACAAGGTTGGGGGGAAATTGCCCCGTTGCCGTATTTCAGCGAAGAGACGCTTGAACAAGCTCAGGCTGATGTACTGTGCTGGCTAACTCGCTGGCAGGCTGGTGAGCAACCTGAAGAACCACAGTGGCCGTCGGTGGCTTTTGGTGTGAGCTGTGCAGAGGCTGAACTTTCCGGTGAACTGCCTGTGCAGGGTGATTTTCGTACCGTACCGCTCTGCTCAGGGGATCCCGATGAGCTGTTTGCCACGCTGAATGCCATGCCCGGAGAGAAGATTGCGAAGGTAAAAGTGGGTCTGTATGAGTCGGTGCGCGATGGCATGATAGTCAACATGCTGCTTGAGGCGCTGCCCGATTTAACGTTGCGTTTGGATGCCAACCGCGCGTGGACGCGCGCAAAAGCTGATGGCTTTGCAAAATATGTAAACCCAGATTACCGTGCGCGGATCTTATTTCTGGAAGAGCCGTGCAAAACGCCGCAAGAGAGTCTGGCTTATGCCCAGTATACCGGCATCAATATTGCGTGGGATGAAACGGTACGTGACCCCGACTTTGTAGTTAAAACCGAAGAGGGTGTTACAGCAATTGTGATTAAACCAACACTGGTCGGCAGCTTGCAACGTTGCCAAGCCTTGGTCACTCAGGCGCATGAGCAAGGTTTAACGGCAGTTATCAGCTCAAGCATTGAATCTAGCCTTGGGCTGACTCAATTGGCGCGGGTCGCCGCATGGCTGACACCTAACACTCAGCCGGGTTTAGACACCTTAAATATGATGACAGCACAACTCCTGCGCCCGTGGCCAGACAGTGCGTTACCAATGATCAGCCAAGGCCAGTTGGAATGTCTCTGGCAGCGTTAAGTGATTATCCGTGGCGGATATGGGCAGAGCAGCGTGCGGCCCAAACTGCGCTGATCACCGAACAGGGCGCGCTGACATGGCAGCAATTGGCAGCAGAGATTGATCTTCGCGCGCGGCATCTGGCTGCGCGCGGAGTCTCTGCCGGAACCGGCGTAGCACTGCTAGGCCGCAATAGCTCTGCGTTATTGCTCGATTATCTGGCCATAATTCAGCTCGGTGCGCGAGTTTTGCCGCTGAATCCGCAATTGCCAGAGCTTCAGCGAGCAGAGCTTGTGCAAAAGTTGGATATTGGCCTGTTGTTTGATCTGCAATGCTCTGAGCTACAAGGGTCAGATCTTCAGACTTGCCACGCCTCTTGTACGGTGGGTACCGATAATCTGGCGCAACATAATCGGCAAACCACTTGTGATTATCAACCTGAGTGCCGCGCACCGTGGCAGCCATCACGACCGGCTACAGTTACCCTGACTTCCGGTTCAAGCGGCCTGCCCAAAGGCGTGGTGCACTCGGTGGCCAACCATTTGGCCAGTGCCGACGGTTTATTGCAGTTGATGCATTTTACTGCCGCAGATAGCTGGCTTCTTAGCTTGCCGCTGTTTCATGTTTCGGGTCAGGGCATTGTCTGGCGCTGGTTACTGCGTGGTGCTCGGTTAGTTCTGCGCGATACGCGTGATCTGTCGCACGCGCTACATGGTTGCACGCATGCATCGTTAGTGCCGACACAGCTTTATCGCTTGCTTAACCAGCGCGCGCAGCAGGATAAGCCGGCAGTGAAACCGGTATTGCGTGAAGTGTTGTTGGGCGGAGCGATGATCCCCGTTGATCTCACCAAACAGGCCGAACGCGTAGGTATTGCTTGCTGGTGCGGCTATGGGATGACCGAAATGGCCTCAACAGTCAGCGCAAAACGCGCCGACGGCTTGCCCGGTGTAGGGCAGTGTTTACCGCGCCGCATGTTGCATCTAGAGCATGGTGAGATCTGGGTTAAAGGTGAACCACTGGCACTGGGTTACTGGCGTGAGGGCACTATTGAGCCACTGACTAACCCGCAAGGCTGGTTTGCGACACGTGATCGGGGTTGTTGGGAAAACCAAGAGCTGCGGATCTTAGGCCGTTTAGACAACATGTTTATCAGTGGTGGCGAAAATATTCAGCCTGAAGAGATAGAGCGGATACTTGCCCAGCATCCGCAAGTTATGCAGGCTTTTGTGCTGCCCGTGTCTGATTGTGAATTTGGGCAGCGCCCTGTTGCAGTGTTACAGTTAAATAGCCATAACAACACCCTGTTTACGGAAATTTCCCAGTGGCTAATGCCACAAATCAGCCGTTTTAAGCAGCCAATTGCCTATTACGCCTTACCGGAAAATTTGCAACAAGGCGGAATTAAAGTATCCCGTAAAGCCGTTGCGATTTGGCTAGCAGAACAATCGTAACTGATACTTTAAATCGCATCAATGCACCTTAAACCGCATGAAAGTTCATCAAAATAGGGGAGATTAATCCCCTTTTTTATAGATATTCGGATCATGAATTTCCATATACACCTGTGGGCGAGGCAGTGGTTCAAAACCGTATTTATTGTACAACGCATGGGCATCGGCAGTTGTCAGTACAAAACGGCGTAAGCCTTGTAAATCTGGGTGTGCCATTACTGCCTCAAGCATCGTTCCGGCAATACCCTGACCCCGAAACTCCTCCAGCACAAACACATCGCACAGATAAGCAAACGTAGCATAATCTGAAATAACACGGCAGAACCCCACCAGTTCATCGCCCTTGAGTGCACTAAAACACAATGAGTGATCAAGGCCGCGCAGCAGCGTTTCCCGTGGAATGCGGCGAGCCCAATTGCTCTGTTCAGAAAGGAACTGATAAACCCGTTCATCATCAACATCTTTGCGCTGATCGGAAATGGTTATTTGCAACATGCTCATACTCCGGTTACGACACTGTTTATTGAGCATACCCTAATTTGCGGGGGGATAAAGCCGACAACAGGTTAAATTTAACGGATGCCTAAGAGACTACACCCGTGTGGTCTGTTTTTTCTGCGCGATAAAACTTAAAAACAGCGCCATTGCTTAACGGAAAGCGACCAACAGCGGTTATTTGGTCAGAAACGGCGATAGCTTCCAACGTTGAAAGCATAAAAGCATGATGATTACATCAAGCATAGCGTAAAGCGCTTTGCCATCACACTTTCTCACAAAAATTGTTGCTGTAATGTCGAGTACTCTTAGGTGGTTTTGTTGCTTATTAAAGAATTGGGGGGATAAGAGCCATGATAAATGATACGTATTTAACATCTGTTGTCATTCGATTCATTGATGACATGACATTGCGATATATTTCACGGTGTGAATTTTATATTCACCTACAATCCTCTCCCGTTGATATCACAACCAATAAATAGATAAAGATATTCATGGCGTTATCAGTAATACCATGTCTTTTGGAGAGTTATTGCATGTCCGTAACCACCTTTCAGCGTTCTTACCTTGCGTTATCCCTTGCTGCACTGCTATCTGGTTGCAGTATGTCATCGGCAGTTGCACCGGTATCCCTTGCACAGCAACACCCAAATGTGATTGATCGGCAGGGTTCTCCGGCAGCACTACAGTTGTTTGATAGTTATAAAAATCAAAAATTTAACCCATTGTTGGATATGGGCAGTTGGCATGGTTTTTTACTGCCGGCTGATAGCCGCGATTACGGTGGTTTTACTGGCCCAATGCTGGTGGCTGAAGAGTATGGGGCTTTTATCGCCCGTGAATTAGAGCAACTGAGCATTCTTAATACCGCTTCTGGTCAGTATTACGATCTGAGTTCAGCAGACGTGACCCTGACCTCGTACCCCGGCATGCTGTTACAACGCTACCAGTTTGCCGATTTTGCGCTGAATTTAGAGCTTCGTTTTGTCAGCAACCGTACTGCACTGGTGAAAACCACACTGGAAAACCGCAGTCAGGCTACGCAAACCGTACAGCTAATTTGGCGTGGTGGGCTTAATGACCAGTGGAATGAGCAGCTTTCACTGGCAGAAAAATACCCTGACTGGCAGCGTATGCAGATTGCATCATCACAAGGGGTTGAGTATCGCTTTGGTAAGATCCGCGAAATGTGGAATTTGATGATGAGCGGGGAGTCTACTTACCAAATTCAACGATCTATTCCGGTTGAGAATAAGAGTGAGGGGCTCAATTATCAGGCCACATCTGCAGTAATCACCATTGCGCCGCAAAATCAGCAAACCGTTTTCACTACGCACACCTATACCCATACCAACGCGGAAAAACAGGCCGAAGCCAATAAAGTTACCCAGTTTTTGCAACATGGACAAACCGCGCTTGATGATTCAGCAAAACGTTGGGAAGGGTATTTGCAGCAGGGGCTAAACAATGCCAATGCCAGCAAAGATCAAACACATGTAGCAGTAAAAGCGATGGAAACACTGCACGGCAACTGGCGCAGTGCGGCTGGAATGCTCAAGCACGATGGTGTGACACCGTCAGTCACCGATCACTGGTTTAACGGCGTGTGGGCATGGGATACCTGGAAGCAGGCGTATGCACTGGCACACATCAATCCGGCGTTGGCAAAAAATAATATTCGGGCCATGTTTGATTACCAGATTCAATCTGACGATACACTGCGCCCATACGATGCTGGTATGGTTATTGATGCGGTATTCTACAACCAAGATGGCGAGCGCGGTGGTGACGGTGGAAACTGGAATGAGCGTAACACCAAGCCAGCGTTGGCAGCTTGGGCTGTGTGGGAGGTCTATACCACTACCCAAGATAACGCATGGCTGGCTGAAATGTACCCGAAATTACAGGCTTACCATGATTGGTGGTTTAGCAACCGTGATCACAATGGTAATGGCATCGTTGAATATGGTGCAACCAATCACCCGATCCACAATGATGCTAACGGTAACATCAAATTTGAGATCCAATCGACAGATCGTGCGTTGACCAAATCATGCAGCCCGATGACGGAAACCGGTAAAACCAACTGGTATGCGTGCAGTGGCATGGCGAATTACGAGCGTGCGCTGGCATCTGGCAACTATACCGATATGAATATTGAAGCGCAGCACGGTGCGGGCTGGGAATCGGGTATGGATAACGCGGCACGGTTTGGTTTTATCTCCGCTACCCAACTGCAGGCGTATGCAGACAAACACTATCAGGGGGATACAAAGCGCGCCCGTGCCGACTGGCAGGTAAGGTTCTTTGAAAACCGTGATCAACAAGGTCAACTAGTTGGCTTCTCTATCAATCAGGAGTCTGTTGAACAAAATGCCTATCTGTCTAAAGAGAAGCAATTGTTGGCACAAATGGCCGAAATATTACAGCAACCACAGCAGGCAAAAACCTATCGGCATGATGCGGTAAAACTGCAAAATTACATCAACCAATGCATGTTTGATGCTGATTCGGGCTTTTATTACGATCGCCAGATCAGTGAACAAGACCGCCCTGATGCTAACGGGTGTGTCGGCACGCTGCTAACAGCACGTGGCCGTGGGCCAGAAGGCTGGTCGCCATTATGGGCTGGCGTTGCAACACAACCGCAAGCCGAGCAGGTTGCGAGCGTAATGCTAAACAGTAATGAATTTAATACGTTAGTTCCTTTGCCAACGGCCGCAAAAACCAACCCAGCTTACGATAAAGATATCTACTGGCGCGGGCGAGTATGGATTGATCAGGTCTATTTTGGCATTCAAGGGTTGAATAATTATGGCTATACCAAGGAAGCAAATCATCTGGCTGCCAATGTATTTTCCCACGCTGAAGGCATGACTGGAAACGGGCCAATTCGTGAAAATTACAATCCGGAAACCGGTGCAATGCAGGGGGCGACCAATTTCAGTTGGAGCGCCGCACACCTGTATATGCTTTATCATTCACTGAATTCGAGCGGTACAGCAGTGAAGTAACGGTAGTTATTGAGAAAACGAGTATAAAGGCCGGTAACGAAGCGTTCGTTTATCGGCCTTTTTCGGTTAATGCTGTTTTCTGTTCTCTTCCTTTTATTATTTTTTATGCCAGCCATTCCCCCTCTGTTTTTCAGTTTTCCGCGTTCTGTTTTGCATCCCTAGAAAAGCGTTAAGTGTATTAACAATATGGCTGATTAGTTTATGTGTGCAGATGTATTTGATGTGATTGCAATGTGAAAACAAGGCAGTTATCTGAGTGTAATTTGTATTTTACGTGTGTTTTAGCACAGGTTTTTATGCCGAAAATCGACAGAATTGTTATGAATACGCTATTATCCACAACACCCCTACGGGTATGCGTTAAGACAGACGTGTTTCAGAGCACTTAAAATAAAAAGCAAATGTGATCAAAGTGATCAAGGAGATGACCATGCAGGTCAGCAGAAGACAGTTTTTTAAAGTCTGTGCTGGCGGTATGGCAGGAACAACATTGGCTGCACTGGGGTTCGCCCCCGCAACTGCGCTGGCCGATGTTCGCAGTTATAAACTGATGCGGGCAAAAGAGACCCGCAACACCTGCACATACTGTTCAGTCGGCTGTGGAATTTTACTCTACAGCTTAGGTGATGGCGCGAAAAACGCGAAAGCCGAAATTTTTCATATCGAGGGTGATCCCGATCATCCGGTCAACCGAGGTGCATTGTGCCCGAAAGGGGCAGGGCTGGTGGATTTTGTCCACAGTGAGAATCGCCTAAAATACCCGCAATATCGCGCACCGGGCTCTGATAAATGGCAGCGTATCAGCTGGGATGACGCTTTTAGCCGCATTGCCCGTTTAATGAAAGATGATCGTGATAGCCATTTTGAAACCACCAATGAGCAGGGCGTTACCGTAAACCGTTGGTTAAGTACTGGCATGCTGTGTGCATCGGCGGCCAGTAACGAAACGGGCTGGATAACGCAAAAAGTGGTGCGTTCATTAGGAATGTTAGCGGTCGATAACCAAGCGCGTGTCTGACACGGACCAACGGTGGCAAGTCTTGCCCCAACATTTGGTCGCGGTGCGATGACAAACCACTGGGTTGACATTAAAAATGCCAACCTGATTGTGGTGATGGGCGGGAATGCAGCAGAAGCGCATCCTGTCGGTTTCCGCTGGGTGATGGAAGCTAAAACCAAAAATAATGCCAAACTTCTGGTGATTGATCCGCGCTTTACTCGCACGGCATCGGTTGCTGACTACTATGCCCCTATCCGACCGGGTACGGATATTGTCTTCCTGTCTGGGCTGATTTTACACCTGCTGACCGAAAACAAGGTCAACATGGAGTACGTGCGCGCCTATACCAACGCTAGCCTGCTGGTGCGGGATGACTACGCTTTTAATGATGGCCTGTTCTCCGGCTACGATGCCGAAAAACGGCGCTATGATAAAACCAGCTGGAATTACCAGCTTGGCGCTGATGGTTATGCACTGGAAGACCCGACACTCACCCATCCGCGTTGTGTCTGGAATCTGCTTAAACAGCATGTCAGCCGCTATACCCCTGATGTGGTTGAGAATATCTGTGGCACACCGAAAGAGGCATTCCTAACGGTCTGCGACTATATTGCTCAGACCAGTGCGCCGGATAAAACCACCTCGTTTTTATATGCTTTGGGCTGGACACAGCACTCTGTCGGCTCACAGAATATCCGTACCATGGCGATGGTTCAGTTGTTGCTTGGGAATATGGGCATGGCAGGCGGTGGCGTTAACGCACTGCGTGGCCACTCCAATATTCAGGGTTTGACTGATGTTGGGCTGTTATCACAAAGCTTGCCCGGTTATCTGAGCCTACCATCAGAAAAAGAGACAGATCTCGCCACTTATTTAGCCAAAAATACACCTAAACCGCTGCGTGCAGGGCAGGTGAACTACTGGGCTAATTATCCAACCTTCTTCATCTCATTGATGAAATCGTTCTGGGGAAACAGTGCCACGCCTGAGAATAACTGGGGCTATGATTGGTTACCTAAGTGGGATAAAGGCTACGATGTTCTGCAATACTTCACCTTAATGGGGCAGAACAAAGTAAACGGCTATATTTGTCAGGGTTTTAATCCCGTTGCCTCTTTCCCTGATAAAAATAAAGTGGTTGCTAACCTGAGCAAGCTCAAGTTTTTGGTCACCATTGATCCGCTGGTCACTGAAACATCTACATTCTGGCAAAATCACGGCGAAATGAACGCGGTTGATACTGCGGCCATTCAGACGGAAGTGTTCCGCCTGCCGTCTACCTGTTTTGCGGAAGAAGATGGCGCAATTGTTAACTCTGGCCGTTGGTTACAATGGCACTGGAAAGGGGCGGATGCGCCAGGTGAAGCTCGCGGCGATCAAGAGATTATTGCGGGGATCTTCTTAAAGCTCAAAGAGTTGTATGCCAAAGAGGGCGGCGCATATGCCGAGCCGATCCATGCTTTAAGCTGGAACTATCTGCAACCGGAATCGCCAAGCCCTGAAGAGCTGGCGAAAGAGCTGAACGGGAAAACCTTAGCCGATCAGTTTGATAGCCGTGATCCTACCAAAATCAAACTGAAAAAAGGTGAGCAACTCTCAACGTTTGCCCAGTTAAAAGATGACGGCTCTACCGCCAGTGCGTGCTGGATCTTTGCCGGAAGTTGGACAGCGGAAGGAAACCAGATGGCACGGCGAGACAATGCCGATCCATCAGGGCTTGGCAACACCTTAGGTTGGGCGTGGGCGTGGCCAGTCAATCGGCGGATCTTGTATAACCGCGCATCAGCAAATCCAGCCGGACAACCGTGGGATCCAAAGCGCAAACTGATTGGCTGGAATGGCGAGATCTGGAGCGGTATTGATGTGCCTGATTTCAAAACCGATGCAGGGCCTGACAGCAACGCAGGGCCATTTATCATGCAGCCGGAAGGCTTGGGGCGTTTATTCGCACTCGATAAAATGGCTGAAGGCCCGTTCCCTGAGCACTATGAGCCATTTGAAACCCCGATTGGTACTAACCCGATGCATGCTTCGGTGATCTCGAACCCAGCAGCGCGGATCTTCAAAGAAGATCAGGCGCAGTTAGGCTCTCACACCGAGTTTCCCTATGTGGGAACAACTTATCGGCTAACCGAGCACTTCCACTACTGGACCAAACATTCGCGCCTGAACGCCATTATTCAGCCCGAACAGTTTATCGAGATCAGTGATGTGCTGGCTGCTGAAAAGGGCATTGCGCATGGTGATACGGTGAAAGTATCTAGCCAGCGTGGTTATATCAAGGCCAAAGCGGTTGTTACCAAGCGGATAAAACCGCTGACCGTAAACGGCCAAACGGTATACACCATCGGTATTCCTATCCACTGGGGCTTTGAAGGGGTAGCGAAAAAAGGCTTTTTGGCCAATACCCTAACACCGTTTGTCGGCGATGCGAACAGCCAGACACCGGAGTTCAAGGCATTTTTAGTTAACGTCGAGAAGGTATAACGGAGTCAATTATGTCAATGCAATCACAAGACATCATTCGCCGTTCAGCCACCTCGTCGCTGACGCCGCCGCCGCAAACGCGCGATTACAAAACTGAAGTGGCCAAGCTGATTGATGTCACCACCTGTATCGGCTGTAAAGCCTGTCAGGTGGGGTGTTCAGAGTGGAATGACTTACGTGATGAAATCGGCAGCAATGTGGGTGTCTATGATAATCCGGCCGATTTGTCGGCCAAAACATGGACACTGATGCGCTTTAGCGAAACCGAAGAGAACGGTAAGCTAGAGTGGCTGATCCGCAAAGATGGCTGCATGCACTGTAGTGATCCGGGGTGCCTGAAAGCCTGCCCGTCAGAGGGGGCAATCATTCAATACCGTAACGGTATTGTTGATTTCCAGTCAGAACAGTGTATCGGCTGCGGTTACTGTATCTCCGGTTGCCCGTTCAATATTCCGCGGATTAACGAACAGGATAACCGAGCTTACAAATGCACCTTATGTTCTGATCGCGTTAATGTCGGCCAAGAGCCTGCATGTGTGAAAACCTGTCCGACCGGTGCTATCCATTTTGGCTCGAAAGAGGATATGTTGCAGTTGGCCGAAACGCGGGTTGCCGAGCTGAAAACGCGCGGCTTTGCCAATGCGGGCCTGTACGATCCGCAAGGCGTTGGCGGAACACATGTCATGTATGTGCTGCACCATGCCGATAAGCCCGATCTTTACCACGGTCTGCCAAAAGATCCGCATGTGAGTGACACCATCCGGTTTTGGAAGAGTGTCTGGAAACCGTTGGCTGCCATCGGCTTTGCGGCAACCTTTGCAGCCAGCTTGTTCCACTATGTGGGCGTGGGGCCAAACAGAGTTAGTCAGGATGAGGAAGAGGATGCAAACAGCAACTCAACCGAAGCGGGCACTCAGCCGGCCACTGATTCGCCTACTCAAGAGCAGCACCGTTCGCAGGATCAGGATAAAGGAGGCAAACAATGAGTCAGCAGCGTCTTATCCAGCGTTACAGTGCGCCGGAGCGGATCAACCACTGGATTGTCGCCTTCTGCTTTATGCTGGCGGGGATCAGTGGGTTGGGCTTTCTGTTTCCCTCGTTTAACTGGCTGATGGGTATTTTTGGCACACCGCAATTAGCGAGGATTTTGCACCCTTTCACCGGTGTCATCATGTTTGTCGCCTTCAGTTTCATGTTTATACGTTACTGGCGGCACAACCTGATCAACCGTGAAGATCTGATCTGGGCCAAGAATATTCACCGTATTGCCATGAACCATGAAATGGGGGATACCGGCCGCTATAACTTTGGGCAAAAATGCGTATTTTGGCTGGCGATTGTCAGCCTGATGCTATTGCTGCTCAGTGGTATTGTGATCTGGCGACCGTATTTTGCCCCTGCGTTTCCTATTCCGCTCATTCGCATTGCACTGTTGTTGCATTCCGTTGCGGCTGTTGGGCTGATGTTGGTCATTATGATCCACGTTTATGCTGCATTGTGGATCAAAGGCACAATCACCGCGATGGTTGAAGGTTGGGTTACCGCAGGCTGGGCGAAGAAGCATCACCCACGCTGGTTTCGTGAATCACAACAAAAAAACCTCGCCAATAGCGATAAACCAAGGCAGTAATTTTTCATGAGTATCCGCATCGTTCCAAAAGAAAAATTGGATGCTGATGGCAGAAAAAACAACACGGCGGGGGCTATCCCGCCGTTACTTTTCGCCAATATCAAAACCCTGTATCAACACCGTTCTGCGCGCATGACCACGTTGGCACAACAGCACCCATTTGCAGAGTACCTGAATTTTGCCGCGCAACTTGCGCAGGCCCAACATCATGCGCAGCATGATCATCCGTTACCTCAACGCGAGCGCCAATGGGTGAGAGAGAATGCCGCGTTAGATTCAACACCCCCTTTGGCAGTAAAAACACAGGTTCGCTCAACGCATTGGCATCAGTTATTGCATGCCATCATTGCCGAGTTACGGCCCGATATGCACGAACCCATTTCGAGCGTATTAGATAGCCTAGAAAAAGCCTCTGCCACAGAATTAGAGCAGTACGCCGATGCACTGCTGCATTACGATTTTGCTTCGGTAGGCAGTGATAAAGCACCGTTTTTATGGGCTGCGTTATCCCTATATTGGGTGCAACTGGCCGCAGAGTTACCAAAACATGCCATTGCAGAATATGGCGAACAACGCCAGTGTTGCCCTGTATGCGAAAGTGTACCGGTTTCCGGTGTTATTCAACTGGGTACGGCACAAGGTTTGCGCTATCTGCACTGTGCTCTGTGTGAGTCAGAGTGGCATGTCGTGCGGGTAAAATGTAGCCAGTGCGAACAGACAGGCAAGCTCGATTACTGGTCACTTGACAGTGAACACGCCGCCATTAAAGCCGAAAGCTGTGGTGAGTGTGGCAGTTATCTCAAATTGCTTTATCAGGAAAAAGACCCTCAC
>NZ_JBOFRH010000334.1:0-1534 GCF_051650925.1 Plesiomonas sp. | reverse complement strand
CCTTCCCCAGCCACTGATAAACCGAATTAACGCACAGCGAGAACTCATAGGCGTGGAGACTGCCCCGCTCACCGAGCTAACGCTGTACCGGCTAACCGAGAATAACGCCAAGGCCATTTGCGAAGCGTATGGAGAGCCACTGCAAGCAATCCCATTGCTAGACTGGCTTAATCGCGCCGAGAAAGCGCTAGAAGCTGAAATAAAAGGTCTACGCATGGCTGAGGGTTTGTTACCGGCCACGAGCGCGGCAGAAGCCGTAAGAGAGGCTGGATTGCCTAGCCTGCTATGGTGTGCGGCCATGCTTGGGGAAAACCGCTCAGATAAGCTGATACGCTGGTACAAGGCGCAACCAGACTACTTCATGGTTATGCTTGAGGGGCTGGTAGCCCTAAAAATGAAGAACGAGGCAAAGATGATCGCGAACGCCCCGAAGATTATCAGTGCGCTAGGCGTTTACGGCCATAGTCAGACCGAGTGCATCACATCACCGGAAAAGATACCGGAACGAGAAGAAGATAAACCACGGGTAAGAATGTATGACTACTACCGCCGCGATACCGGTGAGTATTTCCGTGTTACCCCAGCTGGCGAAATCACCTATCTGTGACAAAGAAAACCCCGCAATCGCGGGGTTTTTTATTGGATTACCATAATCACACGCTCACAAACTTACATTTGTAATTATGTAAGCAATCACACATCAATTGAACATAAAACAGTCAGTTAGTATAACCCATCTTTAAGAAATGCAGTTTTTGTGTATCATTTGTGGCCTGTTCACCAGTCAATTGGAACTATGCGCCATCTCTTATTGCGCCCTGCCGAAATCAAACGGCGATCCGAGTGTTGCAACCTGATTTTCCGATTGTGGCAAGACTCTTTAGGTCAGTGGTTTGCTCAGGCTACCGTTGCAGACGCTGAGTTTTTAGGCCGCTTCACCCTAAGCCGGACACGAGGCGCACGCACTGCCCGACACTGGCGTGATTTAGATTGCTGCATTCGCTTTTTGCGACACCACTTTAAAGATGCACGGATTGAGATATGTTGAAAATTAGAGGGCTGAATGCGTACCGGCTTACCAAAGAGCTGGATATTACGCTGGAATCACTGACTGAAAGCCTTAAAGCAAACCTGTTTACCCCTTGCTTGAGCCACCAGCGTGTAAGTATGGGTTTTATCCCTGTATGCGATGGTTCCGAGCAAGTTGCCTACCCTGTCGCTGGTGGATTTGTTGTCCGAGTTCAGCGCGAAGAAAAAATATTGCCTGCATCGGTTATTAGAGAAAACGTCAAAAAGCGTAAGCAAGAAATTGAAGCCAAGACCGGCAGACGACCAACAGGGGAAGAAAGCAAAAAACTTAGAGACGATACAGAAAGCATGTTGCTGGGCGAAGCGTTTAGCCGTAACGCTGCGTACTATGCGTGGATTAACACAAAGACAAATCAGCTATTAGTGTTCACGCCATCAACCACTATGGCTGAACGGATCACCGGCACCTTGCGCCGTGCAATTGGTTCCCTGCCTGCTGTACCAC
>NZ_JBOFRH010000333.1:0-2348 GCF_051650925.1 Plesiomonas sp. | reverse complement strand
AGGGCTTCAGCTACCATCAGCATGTTATAGCTGCCGTTATATTGCCCACTGTTGTTTCGCTCAGCACTCAAGGATACATCGGCTTCTGGCGTACCAAAAAACTGGTAAGGGAAGTCGACTGTTATAGGGGCGACTGCCGATGATTGCTCTTTTTGTACTGGCATACGCCAGCGATTTTCGCGTGCAACCCGCAAATCAATCGGCCATGGACGTGCAGTTTCAATGGCTAGGCGCTGTGTGCTTTGATCAAATTGGATATTCAAATTAAACGCTTTTTCTAGCAATGTTGCCGCGATATAAATTGTATCCTGGGCGGTGAAAAACTCTTGGGCGGAGAAGGTCGCGCTAGCGCCATTGATGCGAAGCGTTTGTTTATCGAGGTTGGCTTCTAAGGCTTCGCCGGTGTTGGCTAACAACAGATTAAGCTGCTGATTGTCTGGCTGCTCTCCGGTTGCGTCCGCCGCAGTAAATAAAGCGGCGGCTGAAACAAAGAGGCTGCCATGAACCAGCGCAATATCCAGAAAATCGGGCGTGATGTTGCCATTAATACTGAGCTCGGCAACGAATGTCTCTGCTATATCAGACCCGCTCTGCGATGTTGTATCTGCTACAGTATTCGGCTTTGGATTAGGCGCTGTTCCGGCAACCGACTCTGCTGCCGCTATGGGTGGCGAGCCCGGTGGTACCGCTGAGGCCGTACCGAAGCTAACCCCCGCGCTCAGAGCCAACAATATCAGCGCTAAGCGCAGGGCAGTTTGTTGCCTGAAAATTGCCATGGCTCAGCCGTTGCACTGTTCCTGTATTGGGTTTCCCGTGGCGGGGAAGTGATCCCAAATTTTCAGACAATAGGTTCCCGCAGCACCGGCAGTGAATTTGCCCCGCGGCATGCGGACAACACTTTCATTGGTGGTGGGGCGCAAATGCAGACGGCCAGAGCTCAATACATCGCCGGTTGCTTGGTTGATGACCTGAATTTGGCCGACAAAGCTTTGTCCTGGCACGGTTTTAGTGACGGGGAAATAACCCAGATATTCGCGGTCTTTGGGGGTATATACCAACTTCTGCGCACGAATTCCCGGGGTATCAATGCCATGGCGTAAATACACGGTCACAGGTAGCACCGGCATGATGGGGATGGTTACTGCAACGCCTTGTGCTTTGTCTGCGGTTTTGGCTTCAGGCCCGGGTCTGGTTAGTGCCGAGACATTTAGTTTTAGCATGTATTCACCGGGGGGAAGTTTATCCAGCTGACGAGCTGAAATCCGCATTGGCATCGTTTGATTGGCGGGTACTTTGGCCCGCTGTGGTGCCCAGCGAATAAACTCACTGCCGTCTTGGGTTTTGGCATTCATCACCAACTTGACCGATTGCAATGCGAACTCGGTAGGTAATGAGCCGAGATTAACCAGCTCCAGTGAGGCCGAACGGTCAGTATCATTCAAGACCAGCACGTTATCTGATAGCGCGACAGAAAGCCCCTTGGGGGTGGTTGATGCAATTTCAGCGTGCACCGGAGCCACAAGCGTGAGCAGTACAGGAAAGACGAATAGAGATGCGCTAGTACGCCAATTTTCTGCAGTAAACGCAGATGAAATCTGAGATAACATACAACGTCCTTTCTTGGCCGGTCGGCATAAAAAAATCACGACCGGTATTCACCGGTCGTGTTCGTACAATCACTTATTGATTATCTTCCAGCGTCACGGTTAATGGCGCTGAGGTTTTATAGGATCCGTAGTTGGCCTCTACAATATTGTCAGGAATTGTTAATTCTCCACCAATGTAGACTTGAGTAGAGCCACCACTAATCACTGGATTTAAGGTAGATGCGGTTAAATTGGCGGTTAAGGCTGCAGCACTAACCGGGGCTGGTAGAGTAACAGCAAAATTGTTACTGCTAGTCCCAGCCAATGCCATATTAGTATTATCTTTTAACGTGACTGTAGCGACCGTTGCATTTGGTGCTCCAGACCCTTTCAATTGACAAGTCGAGCGAACAGGTGCTTGATGGCTACTCGCGTTGGAAAGCGCCGCTGTACCGCCAGTACGTACGGCAGCACTGCCGTCGCTAGGCAGCGTAATGGTTGTGGCACCACCGCGAGTTCCGGTGCTCATTCGCCAAACACCGAAGTTAACATCGGAGCAGGTCAGTTCCAGAGTTGGTGCAATACCGGCGTATGCATCAACGGTATCGGATGATGTTTGAGCTGAAGCCTGACCCGATAGCAGGGCGCTTGAAATTGCCATCATCAGCGAGCATAAATGCAGTTTATTGATTCGCTTCATTTCCTTACTCCTTGAATCCCCATAACGGGTTCTACCTGTGATTCCATATGCTGCCGAGGTAA
>NZ_JBOFRH010000332.1:0-2140 GCF_051650925.1 Plesiomonas sp. | reverse complement strand
CTGTGTTATCAGACAGTCCCTCGCCTTCATGCAATAACATGTCAGGCAGGCGTACGCCGTAATCGATAAAAAATTGACTGCGCAAACGCGCAACGAGCTGGGCCTTTTCTAGTGGCCCTTGACGTGCTTTCGACACCAGTAAAATCAGAGGCACGGTTTCTGAGGTGACATTATCGAGATTGCTGATCAATCCCAACGCGCTCTCAGGGCTTTCCCCCCCCGCCGCGCCAGTGTTGGCCAAGGTGGCCGCCCCCGCACTGCTGCGTTCGGTTGGCGTTTGTTGGGCCTGGCGATGCTTGAAATAAAACAAAATGCCTAACGCAGAAGCCAAAATAAGGAACACCAATGCAGGAAAGCCAGGCAATAGGCCTACCGCCAGGGCCAAAATCGCGGTGACCAGCAACACAAAGGGGTTACCCAGTAACTGCCCCATGATATTGCGCCCCATGTTATCGCCATCACCGTTAACGCGAGTGACGATAAAGCCGGCACTGATAGCAATCAGTAATGCGGGGATTTGGGCCACCAAGCCATCACCGATGGTGAGCATCGTATAGGTTGACAAGGCAGAAGAGAGATCCATGCCATGCTGGGTCATTCCCACCGAAATGCCGCCAATGAAGTTAACAAAAATCACAATAATGCCAGCAATGGCATCACCTTTAATGAACTTCATGGCGCCATCAAAAGAGCCATACAGCTGACTTTCTCGCTCCAGAACACTGCGCCGACTGCGCGCGCCTTCTGCATCGATAATGCCGGCTTTCAGATCAGCATCAATACTCATCTGCTTACCCGGCATGCCATCTAAAGAGAAGCGTGCGGCGACCTCAGCCACACGTTCTGAACCTTTGGTAATAACGATGAACTGCACAATGGTCACGATTGAAAACACCACAAAGCCAACCGCTAGGCTATCGCCAATCACAAATTGACCAAAGGTAGCAATAATGTCACCTGCATCCGCTTCAATGAGGATCAAACGGCTAGTGCTGATCGAAAGTGCTAAGCGAAATAATGTGGTAATCAATAACACCGCGGGAAAGGTGGAAAAACTTAAAATGCGATCGATATAAAACGATCCCATAAATACCAACATCGCCAGCACAATATTGGTCGCAATTAAAAAATCAACCAAATATGTCGGTAATGGAATGATCAACATGGCAATGATCATGACCATTAACAGCAGAATCAGTAATTCTGGCCGCGAGCGTACTGCATTAAGCATCGAAGTAAACACTGTCAATCATCCTGATTCATTCTGTCAGAAGGTTTTTTCACTCTGTTGGCGACGTTGTTCAATTTGTTCTTGTCGATAAGCTATGGCAGACATCTCACGTAATGCCTCAAGTGTGAGAGCATGACCGTTCTCATCAAGAAACAGCGCGGGCGGCAAAGCCTTGCAGGCCAAATACAGCACCTGTAACAACGCCGAATGTTCACTATGCCGACTAAGCAATGCTTGACGCCCCACCGTATCGGCTAGAAATGTATCTAGCGCGTGAGGTTGCTGTAAGAGTGACAACATCAACACCAGCCAATCTTGCTCATGCGGATTTACCGTTTGAATCACGGGATTGGCTAACAAGCGCTGAACAAACAGCGTATCGGCGGAGCGCAATAATTTAAGTTGGCTAAGTCGCCCCAGAAAATAACCGAACTCCCGACGCGAACAGCTGGCATCTTGCGCATTGATATCCGCTAACATGGCACTTTCAATAAAATCTAAAACCGACACTCGGCGCTGATAGCCATAGCTACTGATCCAATCGGTATATACATCCACTTCAGCTGCGTCACTTTGTAAAAACTGACGGTAGCTCGCACGTAATAAACGCGGATGTAACTCTAGTGTTTTGCCAAATAAGCGCGATTTCAGTGCGCTGTTGATGCCCGCGTTAAGTAATTTAGGATCCGCCTCTGCCTCAACATGCTGAAGTAAGGCTTGCAGGCGCTGCGCGACCAACTCATCCATCTTGCGTCGCCGCAACAGCTCACGCAGAACCAATACCAAATCGCTATCATCAGGGAATAAAGCCCGCGCTTGTTTTAATAGCTCCTCGGGACTCACTTTCTGACCTTTAGCCACCAACAAAATCTGGTTCGCTTTCGGTAACGCATCCTCTTCCAACACCCG
>NZ_JBOFRH010000331.1:0-3380 GCF_051650925.1 Plesiomonas sp. | reverse complement strand
GCCGAAAAGTGATGTACTTGTGCTGAATGTCACGGCACATGCTGGGCACATTATTGATGGTGAGCGTTTGCTAAATAGCCTGATGCAGTTGGGTTTCCAGCATGGCGAGATGGCTATTTTCCATCGCCACATTGATCCAATGGGCAGCGGTCCGGTACTGTTTAGTTTGGCCAATATGGTAAAACCTGGCACTTTTGATGTTGCTAATATGGCTGCATTTACTACACCGGGGATCACCATCTTTATGCAAGTGCCATCTTACGGTGATGCTAGCCAGAACTTCAAACTGATGCTGCAAGCTGCGCAGCGCATTGCTGATGATGTGGGTGGTTTAGTTCTTGATGATGAGCGCCGCATGTGGACACCGCAGAAAAATGAAGAGTACAAAATGCGTATTAAAGCGGTGTGCGCTTAACATTATCTGAACCGTATAACGCACATATCACAGTAAAATATCGTTTACCTAAAACCCTCGCTTTGGCGGGGGTTTTCTCATTAAGGGGGCAGACCTATGGCCGATAGCATTACACAACAGTTAGCCGAGTTACGCGAGCAGCTCCGCCATCATGAATATCTTTATTATGTACTCGATCAGCCCTCGATACCTGATGCCGAATATGATCGTCAGATGCAGCAGTTGCGGGATCTGGAAGCAGAACATCCGGAGTTAGTTACGCCAGACTCCCCGACACAGCGTGTCGGTGGTGCGCCGCTTAGCGGTTTCTCTCAGGTGAAACATGAAGTCCCGATGCTTTCACTGGATAACGCATTCGGTAATGACGATTTTTTGGCATTTCAAAAAAGAGTACTAGACCGTCTTGGTAGCACTCAAACACTGACGTATTCGTGCGAGCCGAAACTTGACGGCTTGGCCGTCAGTTTGCTGTATGTTGACGGTCTTTTGGTTCAGGCGGCAACCCGTGGTGATGGCATGACAGGTGAAGAGATCACCGAAAATGTGCGCACTATTCGCTCCATTCCACTGCGTTTACATGGCGGATACCCTCAGCGCTTGGAGGTTCGCGGTGAGGTTTTCATGACGCGTGATGGCTTTGAACGTATAAATGAACAGGCTCGCCACAAAGGAGAGAAGCTGTTTGTCAACCCGCGTAATGCAGCCGCAGGTTCACTGCGTCAACTTGATAGCAAAATTACCGCTCAACGCCCATTAGCCTTTTATGCCTATGGCATTGGTATTGCTGATACCCACAGCGGCAATCATCTGCCTGAAAGCCATATCGCGCGCTTAAACGTACTGCGTGAGTGGGGGTTGCCGGTGAGCAATGAGGTTAAGCAAGTTAATGGCGAACAGGCCGTGCTTGCTTACTATGCCGATATTCTGGCGAGACGTGATCAGCTTAACTTTGACATTGATGGTGTCGTTATCAAAGTGGATGATCTTGCACTGCAAACCCAGTTAGGATTTGTAGCCAGAGCGCCCCGCTGGGCAATTGCCGTGAAATTTCCGGCGCAAGAAGAGTTGACCACCGTACTGGATGTCGAGTTTCAGGTCGGTAGAACCGGCGCTATTACCCCTGTGGCGAAATTAGACCCTGTTTTTGTCGGTGGGGTCACGGTCAGTAATGCCACGCTGCACAATGCAGATGAGATTACCCGCTTAGGGCTCTGTATTGGCGATACTGTCGTGATCCGACGAGCGGGTGATGTTATCCCTAAAATAGCCAGTGTCGTGCTAGAGCGTCGGCCTGCGTGCGTTACAGAGATTATATTTCCTACCGAGTGTCCAGTTTGTGCCTCTTCCGTTGAGCGTGTTGAAGGCGAAGCGGTTGCGCGTTGCAGTGGCGGATTAATCTGCCCAGCCCAACGTAAAGAAGCCATCCGCCATTTTGCATCTCGCCGTGCTTTTGATATTGAGGGAATGGGCGAAAAAATTGTTGATCAACTTGTCGAACGTGAGTTGATTCAAACGCCTGCAGATCTGTTTCGTCTCTCACTAGGAGAGCTAACCCGTCTTGAACGAATGGGGCCAAAGTCGGCACAAAACTTACTCAGTGCCATCGAAAAGGCAAAAAAAACCACCTTTGCCCGTTTTCTGTATGCGTTGGGGATTCGTGAAGTCGGGGAGGCTACGGCAGCCAATTTAGCGGCACACTTTCATACATTAACGGCATTGCGTGAAGCTAATCATGAAAGTTTGCAAACCGTGCAAGATGTAGGGGCGGTGGTCGCTGCGCATGTTTACCACTTTTTGCGTGAACCACATAACATCACCGTTATTGATAATCTGCTGCAGCAGGGCATTTTTTGGGAAGAAACTTCGGTTGATGCGGTGAGTGCACCGATAGATTCACCGTTATTGAATAAAACTGTTGTATTAACCGGAACATTAACCCGAATGACCAGAGATGATGCAAAAGCCTATTTATTGCAATTAGGTTGTAAAGTCACGGGAAGTGTATCGAGTAAAACAGACTATTTAATTGCAGGTGATGCCGCAGGCTCAAAATTAGCAAAAGCCCAAGCATTAGGTATTTCAATTCTCACTGAAGATGATTTTTTAGAAATAATTAACCGCTAATCTGCGTCGCAAAATAAGCGCCCTGTTATTGAAAAAATAGGGCGCAATTAGTGCGAAACATATCATGCTAATGCGTCTTTATTCATATTAATTTGCGATGCATATCTTATTTTATTCATTTTATATTTTAATTTCGATAACAATATAAAATGTAATGCGTCAACGTGTATTTATTAAGTCATTGAAATTAAATGGTATTTTTCTATATCATTGATTTAACACGTATTTGAGTACCTGCCTTATAAATAGTTCCAGTCCTCCTGTAATATTTTTTTGCACTCTGTCATAAATTTATAAAAAAGCCACGAATAAGCATTGATGTTTTGCGCTGCGAAAGTACTCTTGTTATGTACCTACTGCCTCTCCACACGGAAGACTGAGGTGGTTGAGTGTTTACCCGTGTGGGGTTTAGTTAGTTTTTATTTCTTTGGGAGAACTCTGGTTAGCGGTGGCATAAATAACTGACCAGAGCACGGATAAAATATCCAATAAATGGGAGTTCGTAATGGAAGCGAAACAATTTAAAGTTGCAGCGTTATCGCTGGCTGTCTTTGGTGCATTAGCATCAACATCAGTTATGGCTCAGCAAGATGCTGGAAGCCCTACTTATGGCGCAAGCTACGAAAAGTTTATCGATGAGTCCAAAATGACCGGTGGCTTGTTCTATATGCAGCGTGACCGTGACCGTCGTTTACTAGCTCCTGGGGCAACTGAAGGTCCATATGACCATAATCTTGCACATTCTACTGCACAGGTAGCACTGAACTTTAATTCTGGCTATGCGTGGGATTTTATTGGTTTAGATCTGGGTGGTTTCTATGCTTATGATTTAACTCAAGGT
>NZ_JBOFRH010000330.1:0-6556 GCF_051650925.1 Plesiomonas sp. | reverse complement strand
CTGCATCACGCCCCATGACATACAGCAGGCGTGAAACCCCTGCATGTGAGGCCATGCCTGATGCTAACACCGCCACTGTGGTTAAGCACAACACCACAGATTGGAAGAGTTTTCCTCCGGCATACAGGGCAATTTCCGGTAACACGGCATCTGGATCGGTAAAGCGCGAAATATCCGGAAAATAGAGCTGTAAAAAATATGATGATGTTACAAAAATCACACCACCGATCAGCGCGGTTAAAAAGATAGCCTTAGGCACCACTTTCTGTGCATTTTGAGTCTCTTCTGAAAGCGAGCTGATGCCATCAAACCCCAGAAAAGAGAAGCACAGAATAGTCGCTCCGGTCAGTAGGGGCAGCATTTGTGCATTGGCCGAGTAAAATGGCTGGGTACTGGCAACCGTACCTAGGCCTTCACCGTGATAAACACCATACGCAAGCAGTGCAATGAAGACCACAATGATTGAGATTTGTACGGTAACAATCAGGCTGTTCAGGTTTGCGACCAAGCTGATCCCGCGTAAATTCAGAAACGTCATCAGACTGACGAAACCAAAAATAAAGATCCATGGTTCAACATTCGGAAACAGTGCGGTTAAATAGATTTTCGCCAACAATGCGTTAATCATCGGCATAAACAGGTAATCAAGTAATGATGACCAGCCAACCATAAAACCGATATAAGGGTTAAACGCTTTTTGCGCATAAGTATAGGCGGAACCTGCGGAAGGGAATCGCCCGACTAAGCGGCCATAACTTAGTGCTGTAAGAAGAACGCCGGCGAGTGCAATGACATAAGAGGTCACTACATGGCCATGGGTGATGTCGGTGACAATACCAAAAGTATCAAAAACCGCCATGGGGGTCAGATAAGCAAGGCCCATCATTACAACCTGCCACAAGGTCAGTGTTTTTTTTAGTTGGGGCTTTGCGGCTGAATGTGTATTAGCAACCATTCTTGCACCCTCCTATCGACAACACTTTACAAGCGAATGCAGCAGAAGACTGCATGGTCGATATAGGGGCATTACGGTAGAGCGAAGAGGCGTTATGGTGCGCAGAATGAACAGGTGCTGCCCCATAATCGCTGCTGCTGCAGCGCATAAACGCGAATAGTTGCATGGGTCTTTCCTTACGTCTTAATTTTGTTAATAGAGTGGCGATATTTCGCACACCGATAAAATTATCATTTCCGGAATAGCTCCGGCCTCATCAGCAAATAAAAAGCAAAAAAATAACCGACGCTTTACAACGTCGGCTATTCTGCTATGCGCATTTTGCACCAAGCCCGTGAGGGACACAATCATTTACATTCAGTAAAATGCAATTATTTTTTTGTGTGATAAATCACCATTTGAATATTGTGATATTTACATTTAATTAACATGGTGGCGGCGATATATGGCAGCGGATCAACCAAAAGCTAACCAAATACCGACCAGCAGCATTAAGCTGCCTGCGATGCGGTTCATTAGGCGCACATTACCACTTTTTTGCAGGAAATGGCGCAGCGTGCGTCCACCACTGGCATACAAGACTAAACAGCTAAACTCAGTGATCATGATGATGCCAACCAAGACACTCAATTGTGGAGCTAGAGCGCGGTCAGGCTGGATAAAGGGGGGGAGCAGTGAAACCATAAATGCCCAGCCCTTGGGGTTGGCAATGGCCGTAAAAAAGCCTTGTATCGCCAGAGCCGTTCGTGAAGCGTGTGTATGTTGACCAGTCTGGGCGGGAATGGCCATTTTCCCTTTTGACTGCCACATTTGAATACCCAAGTAGACCAAATATGCTCCGCCGATAAGTTTAAAAATGTGGAAAAGGGTTGGGTAATTCAGCATTAATGTCGCAACGCCTATTACCGATAAAATAGCAACCAGTGCAACACCGATTAACTCTCCCCACATCATTGAAAATGTGCGGCGTAAGCCAACCGACATGCCGAGTGTCATGGCAAAAGTCATACACATTCCTGGTGTTACAGAAACAAAGAAAAAGGTCGGGATAAAAAGGGCTAAAGAAGCCATGTCAATAGAGGCGATCACGCGTGCTTACCTTAAACTGGGTATGTAATACAGTACATGCTAAGAGAGTAACGATTCTGGCAGTGATCATATCCGAAGATTAGAGGGGATACTTCTATTTAAGTCAAACTTCTCTCTAAGTGGGTACTTTGCTCAGTTCAAAATAGTGAGCGTTAGAAACAGACTGTGCAGTTCGCCATATTAAGTTGTGGTTATTTGGTATGTTTATCATGTTTTGCTTACTCGATATTTTTAGTCTCTTGTCTGATGGGGGCTTTGTTTGTATTGTAGCCGACGCTGTTATACCAAAATGAGATTTATTGTCATGAATATAATAAAAATAGGCATTACTGCTACGCTAATTGTGCTAAATACTTCGCTTGTTTATGCGGCTGAACCCGTTAAATTTCAAGATATCCCCGCTATTATGCAAGCATTTGAACATGCAAATGAGTACCGTAAAAGAACGGTGACATTAGGTCGTCTACCGAATAAAACAGAAATAGGGCAACATTTTCCTACTTATGTGTCAGATGGCCAAGGTGGATATAAGCTCGAGACCACCAATGTTATTACGGATAATGTGATTATCGCGCGGATGCCATTTGCTGTTGCCGGCAATATATTTAATGAGTGGTTAGTGCCCAAAGAGAAATGGGCTCAGGTGTATGACGGTATGCCAACTGACACTACATTTGCTCGTTTTAAGCGAACGAAAACCATCAAGGCGATAAAAATAGATGAAAAGATCTTAACGTTGTTAAACAGCCATGATCAAAAAACGGCTGTGATCGCGGTAAGTTGGGATCCGAAAGGTATGGTTGTCTATAAAGAAGGGTATCTTGCTGATTATGAATACGGTATTGCACCCGATGAGATGCAGAAAAATTATGAGAGCGTAAAATAGTTAGAGTGTTGAAGTGAGAGGTACACTTCAGCATGGATATCTCAAAATTAACGTTTGAGAATCAATATGTAATATTAAAATTTTTCTTTTAAGGATCATTGTTAATGAGAATATGTTAACAATGATGGCTAAGTGCTGCTTTGATAATGATTTTTCGGGCTGATTTTTAGAATAGAGCGATGGGATCACCATGATCCTACATCATTTGATGTTGAGTAAAGAACGGTTTTGGGTGTTGCTATTTTGGTGTTACCACAGAGTAAAAAAGTCAGCCGCAATAAGCGGCTGACTTTGATTAAAGCTTATCAACATTTATCTTATAGTTGAACTTTAATTGCGAAGTCTTCTAAATTCGCACCATCTTCAATGGCTTTAGCCAGTGATGATGGCATACGGCCTTGGCCTGTCCAAGTTTTAGTATTGCCATTCTCGTCAGAGAATTCGTATTTAGCTGGGCGTGGTGCGCGCTTGCCTTTGCTGCTTTTTACGGATGTTTTGCTGGCAATATCAAGCAGCTCACTCAGATCAATGCCATCATCAGCCAGCATCTTCTTATAAGCTTCTAGCTTGCTCTTTTTCTCTGCCTCTTCAGCGGCTTTAGTTTCTAGCTCTTCGCGTTTTTCACCGACAACAACAGTCAGTTTTTCCAGCATATCTTCCAGTTCGGTCAGCGTGCATTGCTCACGAGCAAATGCGCGTAAAGAACGGATGTTAGATAACAGTTTGATAATATCTTCGTTCATTTGAGAAAATTCCTAGGCACAATAGTGAATATCTATAATAAGTTCATTAGAGCGTAACTCATACTTTATGCTGCCAGAGTGAGCCGGAGATACGCTATAAATAGTGACGTTATTGCTTTGGTATACGTTTAATTCATTTTATATCCAAGTTTTGCTATTAGCAATAACAGTAACCCCGAAAATAGGGATAAAACCTGAAGATAAATCAAACTTACTTGATTGTTATCAGAATTACACACGAAGTTGACGGTGTAATTATCTCTTTTTAACCAATAAAAAGATGTACGGATTGTTTGTTACTGAGTAGTTGTATTGGATTTGTATTTATTAGTTATCTAAAAAATGAAAAGATCTATCTGTTTTTTGAGTGTGAAGATACTGCGATAACTCTCTTAGGGGATATGCACACGGCGTAAAATTATCACTCTTTATAACAACATGCTGCTTGGCAAAGGGGGGCTGGCTATTTGATACAAAAGTTTACCGTTTAATGTAGCTTGTGCGTTTAGTTTTACCACAATAACAGACTTTTTACTGTTTATGAAAGAGTATGCAATTCAGAGTGTCATTTCCTCTGGTGTTTCTACGATCAACGGGATCTATTTTCTGCATAGCGTTCTTGGTGTGATAACACTTGGTATCTCTATACAGTGAGGAGATTATATCAGCATGATGTGGTGAAGAGTGGTATGTGAAGAGTAGTAAAAGAAATACGCGTTTAAATAAAAGTCGTGTTGATTTAAGTATGCCAGAATAAAAAATTATTGTTTTTTATAAGGTTATTAAATTAGGTATTCACTGTAACACAATGATATATCAGAGTTTTGAGCCTTGAATGACAACTTATCCACAGATTCAGGGGAAAACAAAGGGAAAACCTGTGTAATGTCAGCTGAGAGCAGCATAATGCCTGTATGTGTGGTGGAGCAGAATAAACAAAGTAAAAGGCACATTAGTCATGTGCCTTTGAGTCATTAAACGCGCGTTGAGGGTAAGTCTTGGCTTATTTTTCCCGATATTTTTGCTCGCTTTCGGCAAAACGGCGAGACATGGTGGCTGATGGTGGGGCATCAAACACACTGAACAGGATGATCGCTAGCGATGAGAGGATAAAACCTGGGATAATTTCATACAGGTTAAACCACGCATATTGTTTCCAGATGATCACCGTTGCTGCCCCGATTAACATGCCGGCCAGTGCCCCGTTACGGGTCATTCTTGGCCAGAGCAATGAGATTAATACCACCGGACCAAATGCTGCGCCAAAGCCTGCCCATGCATAGCTCACCAAACCCAACACCCGATTATTCGGGTTGGCTGCCAGCGCGATAGCAATTAGCGCTACCACCAGTACCATTAAGCGGCCAATCCAGACCAATTCGGCTTGGCTGGCATTTTTACGTAAAAATGCTTTATACAAATCTTCGGTAATGGCACTGGAACACACCAGTAATTGACAGCTGAGGGTACTCATTACGGCCGCTAAAATGGCAGAGAGCAGTACGCCGGCAACCCACGGATTAAATAGCAGCATGGCTAGCTCAATGAAAACACGCTCGCTGTTTTGCATGACATCTGCCGATTGGTCGACATGAGCACTGAAATAGGCAATACCGAAGAAACCCACTGCCACAGCACCTCCTAAGCATAATACCATCCAGGTCATACTGATACGGCGGGCATTACGAATTGTATGGTGCGAGTCGGCAGCCATAAAACGGGCCAGAATATGAGGTTGGCCAAAATAGCCTAAGCCCCAGCCCATCAGAGAGATAATGGCAACGATATTTAGCCCTTTAAACATATCAAGGTTAGCGGGGTTTTTTGCTTCAATGGCAAGCATGGAGCTATCAATTCCCCCGACGGCTAATATCACCATCACGGGCGTAATGATCAGCGCAAAAATCATCAGGCTAGCTTGTACGGTATCTGTCCAGCTGACAGCTAAAAAACCACCCACAAAGGTATATAAAATAGTGGCTGCCGCGCCTGCCCATAAAGCGGTTTGATAGGTTAGCCCGAAGGTGCTTTCAAATAAACGAGCTCCGGCAACAATACCAGAAGCGCAGTAAATGGTAAAAAATAGCAAAATAACCAGTGCGGAAATTACGCGCAATAAGCGGCTCTTATCCTCAAAGCGACTGGTAAAGTAATCTGGCAACGTCAGTGCATTATCATTGACTTCGGTTTGTATCCGCAATCGGCCGGCCACCAGCTTCCAGTTAAGATAGGCCCCAATGACGAGGCCAATGGCTATCCAGCTCTCTGAAATGCCGGAAAGAAATATCGCTCCAGGCAGCCCCATCAGTAACCAACCGCTCATGTCTGATGCACCGGCCGAGAGAGCGGTGACCAGACTACCTAAACGGCGTCCGCCCAAAATGTAATCATCAAAATTATGGGTTGCGCGATAGGCAAGCAACCCAATCAGGATCATTCCGGCAATATAAATGACGAAAGTGACCAGCATTGGTGTACTCATATTCATGCAGGTTTCTCCAAGTGTTCCTCATACATCATGCCGTAATCAATACTGTACAACTTATTACGACCGATAGAGGAATGGGGGAAAAGCGATCTTGTTATAGTCAATAACAGTAAGCTTATTAAGTAATAAATAGAGTGGTGTTCATGCTATTTTGTAATAAGCATGTGTGCGGCTTATCTTAGGGTGTTAAACATATATTTAACAAGTTAATTAACATTTTTGCGCTGGAAATTGAATCATTCGTCACAGTTGATAGCCGTTGTTTGCAGTTTTTATTCAGTAAACAGTTTAGATAATAATAGGTAAATATTGTGATATTACGGATTAGTTATCACTAAAATTGGCTATTTAGTGATGAAATTAGCCGATTTATCCTGTACCACACTGTGCGGTAA
>NZ_JBOFRH010000329.1:0-6059 GCF_051650925.1 Plesiomonas sp. | reverse complement strand
TGGCACGTTATTTCCGTCGTCGTAAGTTCTGCCGTTTCACAGCGGAAGGCGTTCAAGAGATCGACTACAAAGATACCTTCACTCTGAAGAACTACATTACCGAAAGCGGCAAGATTGTTCCTAGCCGTATCACAGGTACTCGTGCTAAGTACCAGCGTCAGCTGGCACGCGCTATCAAGCGTTCACGTTACCTAGCTCTGCTGCCGTATACTGATGGTCATCAGTAATAGGCTGCTGTCTGTATTTTAAGACTCTAAAGAGGACACGGTAATGGAAGTTATTCTGCTTGATAAAGTTGCAAACCTGGGTAGCCTTGGTGACAAGGTAAACGTTAAGGCTGGTTACGCTCGTAACTATCTGGTACCTCAGGCTAAAGCAGTGATGGCAACTAAGAAGAACATCGAGTTCTTCGAAGCTCGCCGCGCTGAATTAGAAGCCAAACTGGCTGAAACCCTGATTGCAGCCGCAGCACGTGCAGAGACTCTGACTGCACTGGCGCGCGTAACCATCACCTCTAAAGCGGGTGACGGTGGCAAGCTGTTCGGTTCTATCGGTACTCGCGATATCGCTGATGCCGTAACCGCAGCAGGCGTTGAAGTTTGTAAGAGCGAAGTTCGTCTGGACAATGGTGCTCTGCGCACCACTGGCGAGCACGAAATTCGCTTCCAACTGCACGGCGAAGTTTTCGCTACTGTAGTTATCAGCGTAGAAGCTGAAGCATAATTGTTTCGCTTTCTTGCTTAAGAAAAACGCCGACTTTTGTCGGCGTTTTTTGTTTCGGCACGACCTTCAGTCAACTTCCGCTAAAACAACCCATATTACGCATTCTCTCTCGTGTAGCCACAAGGTATACTTGCCGGCTCAGTCTCATTTCTATCATCCGTTAGGGTGATACTCTCAAGTGCAGTGAATGTCTATGGCGGTTAAACAAACCAAACCCACACGCAGAGATGCGCAGGTTGACGGCATTAAACTGCCGCCACACTCATTAGAAGCTGAACAATCTGTTCTCGGCGGCTTAATGCTGGATAACGAACGCTGGGATAACGTGGCTGAAAAAGTAGTGGCCCGTGATTTTTACAGCCGTCCGCACCGTCTGATTTTTGAAGAGATGCACCGCTTATTAGAGCGCAGTAAGCCCATTGACCTGATTACGCTCTCTGAATCCCTTGAAGTAAAAGGGATTTTAGATGATGTCGGTGGCTTTGCCTATTTAGCTGAATTATCGAAAAATACCCCCAGTGCGGCCAATATCTCTGCCTATGCCGAGATAGTGCGTGAGCGTGCGGTGGTGCGCGACATGATTTCGGTGGCACATGAAATTGCCGATGCCGGTTACGATCCGCAGGGCCGCAACAGTGAAGATTTGCTCGATCTGGCTGAGTCTAAAGTCTTCCAGATTGCTGAAAATCGGGTCAGCAAAGATGAAGGCCCGAAAAGTATCGAGAGCATTTTGGAAGATACTGTTTCGCGTATTGAGCAGTTGTACCAGCGCCCGCACGACGGCGTTACCGGTGTCTCGACCGGTTTTGGTGATTTGGATAAAAAAACGGCTGGCTTGCAATCTTCTGATCTGATTATCGTGGCCGCACGACCTTCAATGGGTAAAACCACGTTCGCGATGAACCTGTGTGAAAATGCGGCGATGATGCAGGATAAACCGGTACTGATTTTCAGCCTTGAGATGCCAGCTGAACAGATCATGATGCGTATTCTGGCTTCACTTTCCCGCGTTGATCAAACTCGCATTCGTACCGGTCAGCTCGATGATGAGGATTGGGCGCGGATCTCAAGTACCATGGGTTTGTTGCTGGAAAAACGCAACATGTACATTGATGACTCGTCTGCGCTAACTCCGACCGAGTTGCGCGCCCGTGCGCGGCGGATTTTCCGTGAGCATGGTGGTTTGAGCATGATCATGGTCGATTACCTGCAATTGATGCGCGTTCCGGCGCTTTCTGACAACCGGACACTGGAAATTGCTGAAATTTCCCGTTCACTCAAAGCGCTGGCTAAAGAGCTGCAAGTACCGGTGGTCGCGCTGTCACAGTTGAACCGAAGTCTGGAGCAACGTGCCGATAAGCGGCCGGTGAACTCCGATCTGCGTGAATCAGGCTCTATCGAGCAAGATGCTGACTTGATTATGTTTATTTATCGTGATGAGGTATATCACGAGAATAGTGATCAAAAAGGCGTGGCCGAGATCATTATCGGTAAACAGCGTAACGGCCCGATAGGCTCGGTACGCTTAGCGTTCCAAGGACAGTGGTCTCGGTTTGATAACTATGCCGGCCCCGCATATGACGATGAGTATTAAGGACAAACACGTGAAAGCAGCGACCGCAGTGATTGATCGCATCGCGTTGCGACATAATCTGCAACGGGTTAAGGATTTTGCACCAGACAGCCGGATTATCGTAGTCGTGAAAGCCAATGGTTATGGCCATGGTTTGGTGGAAGTAGCGCACACACTCAAAGAGCAGGCCGATTGTTTCGGGGTCGCGCGCATTGAAGAGGCTCTTGCTTTACGCTCTGGCGGTATTGTAAAACCGATTCTTATGCTGGAAGGGTTCTTCTCTGCCGAAGATTTACCGGTACTGGTCGCCAATAATATTGATACTGTAGTACACAGTATCGAGCAATTGGAAGCGCTTGAGCAGGCCGTATTGGATAGGCCTATCACGGTCTGGATGAAACTCGATACTGGCATGCACCGTTTAGGTGTTCGCCCCGAGCATGCAGAGGCGTTTTATCAGCGCTTGCAGACCTGCCGTAATGTGGTGCAGCCGGTGCGCTTTATGAGCCATTTCAGCCGTGCTGATGAGCCAGAAGTGAGTACGACGTGCGATCAGCTGGCCTGTTTTGATTCTATTGTGGCAACCAAACCGGGCGCGCAGTCTATTGCGGCATCTGGTGGTATTTTGTTATGGCCACAATCACACCGTGACTGGGTGCGTCCGGGCATTATTATGTACGGTATCTCACCATTTAATGATTCGTTTGCCGACTGCTACGGGCTGCGTCCAGCAATGACGCTCAAATCAAGCCTGATTGCCGTACGTGAACATAAAGCGGGCGAGCCGGTTGGTTATGGTGGTTGCTGGGTGAGTGAGCGCGATACTCGCTTAGGCGTGGTCGCCATCGGGTATGGTGACGGTTATCCGCGTGATGCTGCAACCGGTACACCGGTGCTGGTGAACGGCCGTATTGTTCCGTTAGTCGGGCGGGTCTCTATGGATATGGTGACTGTTGATCTGGGGCCGGAAACGCAAGATAAAGTCGGCGATGAAGCCATTTTATGGGGCGAGGGTTTGCCGTGCGAGCAGGTCGCGCAATATACCGGTACCATCGCTTATGAGTTGGTGACTAAACTGACACCTCGGGTGCAGATGCAGTATATCGGCGATTAACCGATAATAACTCTAACGGCATATCGTTTGTGCCGTTGAATACTGTTGTATGCAGGCAATCAGCAGACTGTGTTCAGTCATGATTGCCTGCATACAAAAAGAGTCGGTTTAGATTGCGCTCTGTTGTACTGCTATTTGGCTTACAACTACTCAGCCCACAGCGCTTTACCGTACAGACGTTTATTCCAATCTTCTACCATGCCGCTGCGTAAACGTGCTTGCACCTGATTTGTCCAACTGACAGAAAGTTGCTCACAGTCATTCATCGCAACAAGCCCGACATGGTTGAGCGGTTCGGTGTAAAAAATATGGTTCATATGGTAGACCGAAAGCGGGCAGTCTCCGTGGGTCAGTAGGGTTAATGTATCATTGGGTTGCACCGTACCTGCTTGTAATACGCGCAACAACCAGCCGGTACGTCCACTGTTTTGCACCGCCATCGCCAGATTTTCAACGTCAAAACGTACGTTCAGTTTATAGCAGGGTGAGCGAGGCTGGCTGATTTGTACAACGGCTTCCCCTAATTGAAACACATCACCCACATGACAGTTCTCTTCGGTCAGCCCAAATCCTGACAGATTTTCGCCAAATGCCCCGCGGACAAAATTCGGATTATCAGGATAAATACTCTTCCAGTACTCATAGTGTTCTGCCGGATAGTAGTGCAGCGCGCGTTCAATACCACCGTGGTGACGGGTATCGGCTTGCTGATCGCCTTCAAAACCCAGCTCACTCAAAAAAAGCGCATTTTTACTCTCATTTTTGTAGATGGCACTGTGAATACCATGCAGCTGTGTACTACATGCCCCGTGGAAAATGCGCATTTCACTGCTGTTCATGATTTCCTCGTCTGCTTGATTTAAAAGGAAGAGAGCATTAAAACTGTGATCTTAATCTCTCTATGGTGGCATTGTCGTTATTGATGACGCTCAGAGTAGTAAACTTCCGTAAAACAAGGTTTCTCTGCACTAATTTGGTGCCTGAAAACCCTAATCTGTTCTTTAATTAAGTTATTTACTTTAAAACCGCTTTCTAAAAACAGATCAATTTATAGGAACACATGAGAATGAAGAATATTAACCCGACCCAAACGGCGGCATGGCAACAGCTAGAGCAGCATTATCAAACAATGCGTCATACTCATCTGCGCGATCTTTTCGCCGATCAGACGGATCGTTTTACCGCGTATTCTGCCGAATTTGAAGATCAATTTTTGTTAGATTATTCGAAAAACTTGATTAATCAATCAACTATGACGCATCTTTTTGCATTAGCAGAACAAACCGATCTGCCTGCATCTATCAAATCAATGTTCAGTGGCGAAAAAATTAACCGCACCGAAGATCGTGCGGTACTGCATATTGCACTGCGTAACCGTAGCAATACCCCGATCATGGTCGATGGCCGCGATGTGATGCCGGAAGTCAACGCGGTGCTGACCAAAATGAAAGCATTTTGTGATCGCGTGATTGGCGGTGAGTGGAAAGGCTATACCGGTAAAGCCATTACTGATGTGGTGAATATCGGGATTGGCGGCTCAGATCTTGGCCCTTACATGGTCACTGAAGCGCTGAAAGCGTATAAAAACCACCTGAATATGCACTTTGTCTCTAACGTTGATGGCACACACATTGCCGAAACGCTGAAAACCCTCAACCCTGAAACCACACTCTTTTTGGTGGCTTCAAAAACCTTCACCACGCAAGAAACCATGACCAATGCGCTCTCTGCGCGTGCATGGTTCTTGGCGGCAGCAGAGGATCAAGCGCATGTCGCTAAACACTTTGCTGCGTTATCAACCAATGCCAGCGCAGTCGCCGCATTTGGTATTGATACTGCCAATATGTTTGAGTTCTGGGATTGGGTTGGTGGGCGTTACTCCCTCTGGTCAGCCATTGGCTTGTCAATTGCGCTATCGATTGGTTTTGAGAATTTCGAGCAACTGCTGTCTGGTGCCCACGCGATGGACCGCCATTTTGCCGAAACCGAACTGTCGCACAACCTACCTGTTTTGCTGGCGCTGATTGGCCTGTGGTACAACAACTTCTTTGGTGCTGAAACCGAAGCCATTTTACCGTATGACCAATACATGCACCGTTTTGCTGCCTATTTCCAGCAGGGAAATATGGAATCAAACGGTAAATCGGTCGATCGCAACGGTGATCCGGTGAATTACCAGACCGGTCCGATTATCTGGGGTGAGCCGGGCACCAACGGTCAGCATGCGTTTTATCAGCTGATCCATCAGGGCACAAAACTGATCCCGTGTGACTTTATTGCACCGGCTAACAGCCATAACCCGCTAGGCGATCATCACGCTAAACTGATGTCGAACTTCTTTGCTCAAACCGAAGCGCTGGCATTTGGTAAAACGGCCGCTGAAGTGGAAGAGGAGTTTGTTTTGGCCGGTAAAACTGCCGCAGAGGTTGAGCATATCGTTCCGTTCAAAGCCTTTGAAGGCAACCGCCCAACTAACTCTATCTTGCTGCGTGAAATCACCCCGTACAGCTTAGGGGCACTGATTGCTTTGTATGAGCACAAAATCTTTGCACAAGGCGCAATGCTGAATATTTTCAGTTTTGATCAGTGGGGTGTAGAGCTCGGTAAACAACTGGCTAACCGCATTTTGCCTGAGCTACAAGATAGCCA
>NZ_JBOFRH010000328.1:0-2637 GCF_051650925.1 Plesiomonas sp. | reverse complement strand
TTATTCAACATGTACTGTCCCGCCTGTACGATCTGGGCATCAGTGATATTTTCGGTGTTCCTGGTGATTATGCTTTTCCTATCGAAGATGCGGTGTGTGAAGATAATCGCCTGCGCTGGATTGGTAACTGTAATGAGTTGAATGCGGCATATTCAGCCGATGGCTATGCCCGTATTCATGGTATGGCTGCGCTGAGTACCACTTTTGGGGTTGGGGAGCTCAGTGCTATCAGTGGCATTGCGGGCGCATTTGCCGAATCGCTGCCGATTTTCCACTTGGTAGGTATGCCGGCAAGCAGTGTGCAAGCTCAAGGCGGGCTCGTACACCACACATTGGGAGATGGTCATTTCACTACGTTTTATGAAGTCACTGCGCCGTTTGTGTGTGCTCGTGCAATTATGACTCCGGAAAACTGTGTGGCTGAAACGGAACGCTTGATTGCTGCGGCTCTGCGTTACCGTAAACCGGTATACATGGTTTTCCCGAGTGATTATGCCACCATGCCTGTAGTGGAAATGGCTGTGCCTGCCACGGTGACAGAAAGCAGCGATCCTGTGGTATTGACTGAAGTGGTTGATATTCTGGCTGATCGCTTGAATAACAGTCAGCAAGCTTGCGTGCTGCCAGGGATCTACTTAGCGCGTCATGGTGTGCGTCAAGAAACGCTGAGTCTGATTGAAGCGGCGAACCTGCCGTTTGCCACCATGATGATGGATAAGAGCGTGCTGGATGAAAGTCATTCCAACTATATCGGGATGTATAACGGCAATTTGATGGATGCGAATGTCCGTGATTTTGTTGAAAGCAGCGATTGTGTGTTGAGAATCGGCGCGATTATGTCGGATTTCAACACTGGCGCATTTACAGCTCGTCTCGATAGCCGTAAGTGTATTGCCATCATGCCGGAGTCAGTGCAAATCGGCGGGGCTGTGTATAACCGAGTGCTAATGAAGGATGTGCTAGAGGCGGTGGTTAAAAAAGTCAGTAAAAAAGCTTTCCCTGCACATGCACCAAAAGTTACAGCACTGCCAGTAGTGACTGCCAGTGGCAAGATTACGGCAGAATATCTTTATTCACGTTGGCAACAAATGCTCAAACCAAATGACATTTTGATGGCTGAAACCGGTACATCATCTATGGGCTTAGGTTTTGCTCGTATGCCACAGGGTTCGACTTTCCACAACCAGACTTTGTGGGGCGCGATTGATTGGGCGACCCCAGCGGCCTTTGGTGCGGCAATGGCGGCACCAGAGCAACGTACGGTATTGATTACCGGTGAAGGCTCGCACCAGCTGACCTCGCAGGAGATTAGCCAGTTTTATCGTTTTGGCTTGAAGCCGCTGATTTTTGTTCTCAATAATGATGGATACTTAATCGAGCGTTTATTGTGCAAAGATGGTGACATTTATTACAACGATCTGGCGCAGTGGAAATATGAAAAACTGCCAGAAGCGATGGGATGTGAAAACTGGTTTACCGCGCGTGTCACGACGTGTGAAGAGTTGGATGCCGCAATTCGCCAAGCTGAAACTTGCGGTACGGGAGCCTATATCGAAGTGATTACAGAGAAGTATGCATCATCAGAGCTTGCCGAAAAATTGCATCAATCTATCAACTCACTGTACTCGGCTTAAGTTTCAGAATCTTGAGTATTTTGTACACAAGTACATTATTTTAAAAAGCGTAAAGGCCATCCATTATGATGGCCTTTATTTTTACACAATAGATGTTAGAACCATCAAGAAACTACCATGTTTAACTTTACGAATTATTTATGCATTAGTTTATTGGTATTCTTTTTATAAATGAATGTGTGGCATAAAATCCCGACAAAAGTTGACGAGAAAAACATATTTGTTTTGAACTGATTTTGTATGGCATAACGCTGTTATCTGTCTCTTGCTTTATGGTAGCTAAGCGGTCATAACTTCTGTATTATTCATTGATTTTAATGACATTTTCAGCTTGGTCTTGATGCTGAATGAATAACATGTCTATTATTTTGCTTAAATAGGCAATGAGTGTTGATGGATGCTAGTGCAAGGACGTTTCTGGAATCTGGCGATAGCAAGAGTATTTGCTATTGTATGCGCATATTTTATTTTGCTTTTTTCTCTCGGTATTATGCAGCATGCATTCAGCCATACCGTCATGGATGAGGCGATTAAACAGATAAAGTATTTGGCTGCGTTTTTGTTCTTATCTTCGAGCATTCACCCGTCATTCTTCGAAAGTCTGCTGGCAGCCTGTTATTTACTCGTTGCGGTCTGCTCGTATTTATTGTGTGAGCAACTCTTATCTTCATTATTCCTACGTTTGTGGCCTAAACCGTAAGTGAGAGTAGTTTGTATTTCAAGTGAGCCGCCAATTCGTAGGCAAGGAGCGAGTTAAAAATGCAATTAATGCTTTTCCATATTGTCAATCTATTTTAGAAGTGAAAGTATCTTAGTGAAAATTACTTTTACTGACCTCTAAATCATCACACAATAATCGAGTTACATGCGATATGTAATGAAATTGCTCTGCGCATGCAAATGCATATTTACTCTTGTGATCTTTATCAATACAATCCTCTCCTTCAATCTGGCCTCTTGAACGGTTGGTGCTTTAGTGACAAAAAAGTACATTAGTATTATT
>NZ_JBOFRH010000327.1:0-2041 GCF_051650925.1 Plesiomonas sp. | reverse complement strand
ACAACACTGAATGGATGAGCAAAGATACGCTTCAGACATGGATTGAGCTGAACCAAGCTAAAATTGGGAGTATCTGATTCATGATCCCTTACGGTAGACAGCAGATCTCTCAGGATGACATTGATGCCGTTGTTGCTGTATTGCAGTCGGATTTCTTAACTCAAGGGCCGCAAGTGCCGGCCTTTGAGTTGGCTTTACAGCAAGCTACCGGCGCTCAATATGCTCTGGCCGTCAACAGTGCGACATCGGCGTTACATATAGCCTGTATGGCGCTCGGATTAGGTGTTGGCGATCGTTTATGGACAACACCGATTACCTTCGTCGCATCCGCTAACTGTGCCCGCTATTGTGGTGCCGATGTCGATTTTGTCGATGTTGACCCCGTGACCTATAACTTGTGCCCACAGCAGCTGGAGAAAAAACTCAAGCAGGCTCAACAAAACGGTACCCTGCCCAAAATTGTTGTACCGGTACATTTATGTGGCTATCCATGCGATATGGCAGCCATTTATGCACTATCGCAAGAGTACGGCTTCCATATCATCGAAGATGCCTCGCACGCAATTGGGGGACAATACCATGGCGAGCCCATCGGTAACTGCCGATACTCCGATATCACGATTTTTAGCTTTCATCCGGTAAAAATCGTCACCACCGCCGAAGGTGGCGCTGCATTGACCAACTGCCCAGAATTAGCCGAGCGCATGGCGCTGCTACGCAGCCATGGTATCACCCGAGAGCCATCAAAAATGCAGGGCGAAAGTCACGGTAGTTGGTATTACCAACAAATTGACCTTGGCTATAACTACCGTATGACCGAATTACAAGCCGCGCTCGGCGTTTCTCAAATGACACGCTTAGCTGAGTTTGTTACGCGCCGCCATCAACTGGCTCAACGTTATCATGCAGCGCTACATGATTTACCTCTAACGCGGCCATTGTTCAGCCAACAAGATGCTTATTCGGCTCTTCATCTGTATGTGATCCGGCTTCAACGTTCAAAACTCAACAAAACACGGCGAGACATTTTTGATACGCTGAGAAATGCCGGAATCGGTGTCAATATTCACTATATCCCTGTTCATACCCAGCCTTATTATCAAAACTTAGGTTTTCAAATTGGCGACTATCCGATAGCTGAAGCCTATTATGAAGACGCTATTTCATTACCTATGTTTGCGGCGATGACAGATCAGCAGCAAGACACCGTAATCGAAGTACTACGTACCATTTTACAGGATGCACAACTGTGAAAATTGCATTGATCCCAGCACGAGGTGGTAGCAAGCGTATCCCTCATAAAAACATTCGTCTCTTTGCTGGAAAACCGATCATTGCTTACTCCATCGAAGCAGCTCTGCAAGCGGGCTGCTTCGATGCTGTCGTTGTATCGACCGATGATCCTGCAATCGCCGAGGTGGCGCAGCAATATGGTGCTGAAGTCCCCTTTATGCGGCCTGCGGATATTGCCAACGATTACGCGACAACTACGGATGTCATTCGACATGCTTTGCTGTGGTTTCACCAGCAGCAACAGCCCGTAGATGCCTTGTGTTGCCTGTATGCCACGGCCCCTTTTGTACGTGCTGAAGATTTGTTGGCGGGATATCATTTACTGGCACAAGACGATACCGACTATGTATTCAGTGCCACCCGCTATGCTTTTCCGATCCAACGTGCGATTAAACTCGATGCCCAGCAACGAGTGAGCATGTTTCAACCTGAACACTTAAGTACTCGCTCACAAGACTTGCCTGAAGCATTTCATGATGCAGGCCAGTTTTACTGGGGAACCGCTGATGCTTTTTTAAATGGCAAACCTATCTTCTCCCCTGCTGCGCGCGCCATGATTTTACCCCGTCAGCGAGTACAGGATATTGATACACCTGAAGATTGGGAATATGCAGAACTCATGTTTCGGTTATTGTGCAATGAGAGCTGAAAAGCCACGCCATATCCTTATTAGAGCCGACGCCTCAGCACTGATTGGTACAGGACACGTGATGCGCTGTATGGTCTTAGCACAGCATCTCACCGAATT
>NZ_JBOFRH010000326.1:0-5727 GCF_051650925.1 Plesiomonas sp. | reverse complement strand
GCACGCACATCAAGCGCACCACGGAACAAAAATGGGAAGCAGAGTACATTGTTAATCTGGTTCGGGTAGTCAGAGCGACCCGTCGCCATAATCAGATCGCTACGGGTGGCAAAGGCCAGTGCCGGTTTGATCTCCGGATCAGGGTTAGCACAAGCAAACACCACCGGATTTTTCGCCATCAGCGCCAGCGCTTCGGCAGGCAACAGATCAGGGCCGGAAACACCGATAAAGACATCAGCACCGGTCATCGCATCTTCTAATGTACGTTTGTCGGTTTTATTGGCAAACAGCGCCTTAAATTCGTTTAGATCACTGCGATCGGCATGGATCACACCCTTACGATCAAGCATATAGATATTTTCACGCGCCGCACCGCACTTGATCAGCATATTCATACAAGCTGTCGCTGCCGCGCCTGCACCCAAACAGACCACTTTGGCCTTCGGCAACGTTTTGCCCTGAATCTCCAGCGCATTAAGCACACCGGCCGCCGTAACAATCGCCGTACCATGCTGATCATCATGGAAAACTGGAATATGGCAGCGTTCAATCAAACGCTGCTCAATCTCAAAACATTCAGGGGCTTTGATATCTTCTAAGTTAATGCCACCAAACGAGTCAGCAATATTGGCGACCGTATCAATAAACTGCTCAACGGTATCGTGAGTCACCTCAATATCAACCGCATCAATACCTGCAAAACGTTTGAATAACAGCGCCTTACCTTCCATAACTGGCTTAGAGGCCAACGGGCCTAAATTGCCCAAACCCAAAATTGCCGTGCCGTTTGAAATCACCGCAACCAGATTACCCTTGCCGGTATAACGGTAAGCATTTTCCGGATCACGCGCGATTTCACGCACCGGCTCTGCCACACCGGGGCTGTAGGCCAGTGCCAGATCGTGCGCTGTATCAGCAGGTTTGGTCAGGGCAATGGCAATTTTTCCCGGGATCGGGTAAGCGTGGTAATCAAGAGCTTGTTGGCGAAAATCGGCAGACATCAGACATTCCTATCGTTATTAGTTTTTGTGTTACTGCACGTAACCGGCGCTGATGATAAGCAATATAAGGGGGGATTCCCAGCCGATACATCTGAAAAAACGTGTCAGCAAGAATATAAATCACTATGGGATGGGGGGTATTGCAGAGCAATATCGTAGGCATAAAAAAAGCACCCAAAGGTGCTTTTTTCTGCTTTCGCGATACTGCTGGAGTAAGAAGAATTACTTCTTCGCAGACAGTGCGCCGAAACGCTTGTTGAAACGGTCAACACGGCCGCCGGTAGAAACTTCACGTTGCTTACCAGTATAGAACGGGTGGCAGTTACCGCACACGTCTAGGTTTACGTCGTGGCCGGTAGAACCGATTTTGATGATGTTACCGCAAGAACAGTTTGCAGTAATTTCTTTGTATTCTGGGTGGATACCTTGCTTCATGGGAAACCTCAGTAAAGGCCGTGTCGCTATCTGGTCAATCCTACCCTGATTTACACGGTAATTTGCCAAACACCACACGAGGATTAATAACACAGTTATAAGGCGCAAAATAATACGGCATTCATCCCCACCTTTCAAGCAGGCTGCCGCCTTTTTCACCACTAATCATACCCTTTTTGATACAAAGGATCGATCTACTCTCGGCTTCCCCTTACACTGTATTCTCTGACCCAATGAGCCGCTTGCCCAAATGACTGAATCTGTAGCCCGAATTGCCCTGCCCGTTCCCCTGCCACGCCTGTTTGATTATTTGCTGCCTGCCGCGCAGATAGCCGGTCAACCGGTACTGCCGGGTATGCGGGTTAAAGTGCCGTTCGGGCGGCGCGAGTTAATCGGGGTGATAGAGAGCCTAACCGACAGCGCCGAGATCCCGCATGATCAATGCAAAGCGATCATCGCGCTGCTTGATCACGATCCTCTCTGGTCACCACCGATCTGGCGTTTATTGCACTGGGCAGCCGCCTATTATCAGCATCCGCTCGGCGATGTGCTGACTCAAGCCATGCCAGTATTACTGCGTCAAGGCCACAGCACCGAGCAGGCGGCCGAGCAGTACTGGCAACTGACCGAACAGGGTAAAATCAGCCTGCAAACCCAGTTCAAACGCGCGCCTAAGCAGTGGCAAATCATTCAGGCACTGCGTAACGGGCCGCTCGATAAAACCGCACTGCAAGAACAGGGCTGCAGTGACAGCGCTTTTAATACACTGCGGCAAAAAGGGCTGATAGATGTTCAACTAAAAACCCCATCGCGCCACGACTGGCGGCCTACCTACCGTGCCAGCGAGCACCGCCCACGCTTAAATACCGAGCAAGCCACCGCCGTGGCTGCAATCAACAGCCGCAGTGATTTTGCCGTCTGGTTACTTGAGGGGGTAACAGGTTCAGGTAAAACTGAAGTCTATCTGAGCGTGATAGAACAAGCGCTAGCACAAGGTAAGCAGGCTCTAGTGCTAGTTCCCGAAATTGGCCTAACACCGCAAACCATCGCCCGTTTTCGTGAACGTTTTAATGTACCGGTAGATGTGCTGCACTCCGCACTCAACGATAACCAACGGCTGGCGGTATGGCGACGTGCGCGCACCGGTGAAAGTGCCATTATCATTGGGACCCGTTCAGCCCTGTTCACCCCGCTGGCGCGCCCTGGTGTGCTGGTGATTGATGAGGAACACGACAGCTCATACAAACAGCAAGAGGGCTGGCGCTACCATGCGCGTGATCTGGCGGTGATGCGCGGTTATGAAGAGCAGATCCCCGTGGTACTGGGCTCGGCCACCCCCGCGCTGGAAAGTTTGCACAACTGTCAGCAGGGAAAATACCACCACCTGCACTTGACCGTACGGGCCGGCAACGCTAAACCGCCGAAGCAATATGTGCTGGATATGAAAGGCCAGCCGGTACAAGCGGGCTTGTCAGCAGAGCTACTGGTGCGTATGCGCCAGCATCTGCAACAAGGTAATCAGGTGATGCTCTTTTTAAACCGGCGCGGTTTTTCACCTGCTCTTTTATGCCATGAGTGCGGCTGGGTTGCCCACTGCCCCCGCTGCGAACGCCCCTATACCTTTCATCAGTTCAGTCGCGATCTGCGCTGTCACCATTGCGATAATCAGTACCCCGTACCGCCGCAATGCCCACAATGTGGCTCAACCCAGCTGATACCGGTGGGTGTAGGTACAGAACAGCTAGAACACACGCTCGGTGAGCTGATGCCAGAATTTAGCATCACCCGCATTGACCGCGACAGCACCCGCAGAAAAGGCTCACTTGAACAGCATTTAGAGGATATACAGCAGGGGCGCAGCCAGATTTTAATCGGCACCCAGATGCTGGCCAAAGGCCACCACTTCCCCAACGTAACCTTAGTAGCACTGCTCGATGTTGATGGTGCACTGTTCTCGGCTGATTTTCGCGCTGCCGAACGCTTTGCCCAACTTTACACTCAGGTAGCCGGGCGCGCTGGGCGGGCCGGAAAACAGGGGGAGGTGTTGCTGCAAACCCACCAACCCGAACACCCACTATTGCAGACACTGCTGACACAGGGTTATCCGGCCTTCGCCGATCAAGCACTGCGAGAGCGACAGGCCGCATGGCTGCCACCGTTTACCTACCATGTGCTGATTCGAGCTGAAGATCATCAGGGAGACCCAGCCTGCCAGTTACTGACCCAAATCCGCACTGTTTTAGATGCCAGCCCGCTGAAAACCGACGATTTATGGCTGCTCGGCCCTGCACCCTCGCTGCAAAGCAAACGTGCCGGACGCTACCGCTGGCAACTCCTTATCCAGCACCCCTCACGAAAAGTGCTGCAAAATATTCTGACGTTGGCACGGCCCGCCTGCGAAATGTTACCGCTCTCGCGCAAAGTAAAATGGACACTTGATGTCGATCCTATCGATATGATTTAACGTGCCACATCGATCTTTGCGCTCAAAAAGCGAACTGCATCACGAAAAGAATGTAATTTCCGCAATGAAACGCATTCTTCCTACTGTCACAGCTGTTTACAATATTGGCGTTCGGCAGCATTTTCGTTTGGCTGCGGATTTAGCAGCCTGTTGCTGACAGGGAGAACACAACCCTCAGAAATGTAGGAGAATCGTATATGGCAACAATGAAGGACGTTGCCCAGCTTGCAGGCGTATCGACTGCCACGGTATCCCGTGCGCTGATGAACCCGGATAAGGTTTCAACAGCCACCCGCCAACGTGTCGAAAAAGCCGTGGTCGAGGTTGGCTACTCTCCAAACTCGCTCGCCCGCAATCTGCGCAGAAATGAATCAAAAACCATCGTCGTGATCGTGCCCGACATCAGTGATCCCTTTTTTGCGGATGTGATCCGTGGGATCGAAGAGGCAGCAACCGCACAAGGCTATCTGGTGCTGCTCGGTGATTGCGCACAGCAAAATGCCCGTGAACGCTCGTTTGTGAATCTGGTTTTCACCAAACAGGCCGACGGTATGCTGCTGCTTAGCTCAAATCTGCCGTTTGATATCAGCAAACCGGAACAGAAAAACCTGCCACCGATGGTCATGGCCAACGAGTTCTCACCCGAACTTGAATTGCCAACCGTACACATCGATAACCTGACCGCCGCGTTTGATGCCGTACACTACCTGACTCAACTCGGCCACAAGCGCATTGCCTGCGTTGCAGGGCCAAGCAGCATGCCGCTGTGCAGCTACCGAACTCAGGGCTATATTCAGGCGATGCGCCGTGTCGGAATTGCGGTGGAAGACCGTTACATGACCTACGGTAACTTCAGTTTTGATGCCGGTGCACAAGCCGTTTCACAACTGATGGCACAGCCTTCGCCCCCGACTGCCATTTTTTGCCACAGTGATGTGATGGCGATTGGTGCACTACAACAGGCGAAGAAGCTCGGTTTTCGTGTACCACAAGACTTATCGATCATTGGTTTTGACGATATCAAGTTCTCAGAGTATTGCGATCCGCCACTGACCACGGTATCCCAGCCTCGTTATGAAATTGGCCGCCAGTCAATGGAATTGCTGCTTGATATGCTCAGAGGCAAAGATATCGGTACCAGCTCACGGTTGCTTGATGCAAAACTGGTCGTACGTGCCAGTACCGCGCCACCGCGCCGCTAGTCTGTGCCCTGTTGAGTTTGGCCGCATCTGGCCAAACTGTAATGTGTTATTGGCCGGCGCCTGCGTCGGTCAAATTCAGCCCTGCATTGATATTTTGGCCTGACAAGAACGGGGAAAATACAAGCAATATGCGGGCTAATAATCAGCAATAACAGCCACTATGGACAAGAAAAGCCTGAGATGATTGATTTTAATGCATAATTTGATTGATAAATGACCCCCTTTTAGCATCCACAACTGGTCAAATCTGCTTCAGTTCAGTAGGATGTTTATCCTATTCCGTTAAATAGCCAGACTCGATACTCATTGTGACACAACGAGACTATGTATCCCGCGGCAAACGCGCGGCGGCGGCAAAAGCAAAAGCGCGCCGGAACACAAAAAAAACGCCTCGACCGTTGCCCATTATGGCTATCGGCCTTGCCGCTGCACTGGTCGCCGGTATTGCGGGGGGAGTCTATTACGTCAAAAATCGTGATACCGATGCGGCACTCAACCTGCAACAGCAAATTAAGCATAAAAACGGCCTACCGGTAAAACCCGAAGAGCGCTGGAGCTATATTAAAGAGCTGGAAAATAAAGAGGTGGTGATCAGTGATCCGCATAACCCAATGCAAGATCGCAC
>NZ_JBOFRH010000325.1:0-8123 GCF_051650925.1 Plesiomonas sp. | reverse complement strand
ACCATGCAAGATCACCGCTCTCTTCAAGCCACTGCCAACGTGCCTCTTCTAAAAATTCTAAATATCTTGCATTATTAACATGCTGATAAACATCAAGATGATATCCTCTCACTTTAATATTTACCGGCTGAATAACCATTTCTGATATAGCAATACTTTGTTGTTCACTCTCTTTAGGGGTACTCATTGATTATTCCTTCCTTGAATATCAACAATGGTTGGCGGCCTGCCACACAATATGCAAACCACACTTTTATTTTTTATTACTCTTTGTTTTAGTTAGATTTTAGCTATGCTTTTGTCACGGTAAAAGAGACTGTTGATAGCTTATCATTTTGCATAATATTGACCAGCCACACCATCTGCTTACTGGTGCACGACCCCACCGTAAAATCACCTATCCAACGGCCATTTTTAAACGAAAACAGCACCGGGATTTCTCCCATAAACATATCCCTTCCCTCTACACGGGCAGATATCATGGTATCTTTAGCAACCCCCGTGATTACCAATTGTAACGAGTGTTCAGCTTTCGGTGGCAACGGAGTCAATACCACCTTAGCGATATCAACCTTATCCGTCTTCGCTAAAGTCGTGTTTTCCTCCAACAAGCACTCCCCTGCATTCAAAGAGCACTGCACTGGTGCAGGTGTCACGTTTTTTCCTGCCGGATGATCAAATGTTCGCCACACAAATAATCCAAGAAAAAAGATCATTACCAGTACAATTTGGATAAAACGCGCACGGGTTAATTTTTCTGCCGCCACAAGGCCCTCTCTCTTTGTCTGTTACCGCACAAATTTCACACAAAACCAAAAGTCAGCGTTACAAGACACACAAAATTGTTATTTCACCGTAACAAATGTGTGTTTTTTTTGCTGCGCTTTACCGGCAGCTAAAGTAGAATCAGAATCGAAAAATGCCACGTTTTAAAGCAATTAGCAAAAGTACATGGCATATAAAAGAGAGATGTTCCTGCACAGGGAAACATTAGTGTAGTTGACAGCGACAACAGCGGAAGCACGTCATCATGACTCAACAGATGAATACGCTTGAGCAAACCTACAACTATACAGTCGTGCGCCAATTCGCCCTGATGACAATTGTCTGGGGTATTGTGGGTATGTCTGTAGGTGTATTAATTGCAGCACAGCTTATTTGGCCCCAACTCAATTTCGAAACCCCGTGGCTAACCTATAGCCATTTACGCCCACTGCATACCAATGCTGTCATTTTTGCCTTCGGTACATCGGCACTTATGACAACCTCTTTTTATGTTGTACAACGCACCACACAAACGGTTCTTTTTAGCCCGAAACTGGCGCAGTTTGTTTTTTGGGGTTGGCAACTGGTGATTGTCAGTGCAGCAATTTCGCTGCCGCTGGGCTACACCACCTCAAAAGAGTACGCAGAGTTAGAGTGGCCTATCGATATCTTAATTACGATAGTCTGGATCGCTTACGCTATCTGCTTTTTTGGTACAATAGCCAAACGCAAAACCTCGCACATTTATGTAGCAAACTGGTTTTTTGGGGCCTTTATTATTACCGTTGCTGTATTACACATTGTAAACAGCATGGCTGTACCGCTTACGCTCACTAAATCATACTCACTCTATTCCGGTGCTGTTGATGCGATGGTGCAGTGGTGGTACGGACACAATGCCGTAGGTTTTCTGCTGACTGCCGGTTTCTTAGGCATGATGTATTACTTTGTACCCAAACAAGCTGGCCGGCCGGTTTACTCCTATCGTTTATCCATTGTGCACTTTTGGGCACTGATCTCCCTCTACATCTGGGCGGGGCCACACCACCTGCACTACACCGCACTGCCAGATTGGACACAATCTTTAGGTATGGTGATGTCAGTCATCCTGTTTGTTCCGTCTTGGGGTGGCATGATCAACGGCATCATGACGCTGTCAGGTGCATGGCATAAACTGCGCGATGATCCGATTATCCGCTTCCTTGTTGTTTCACTCTCATTTTATGGTATGTCAACGTTTGAAGGCCCGATGATGGCCATTAAAACGGTCAATGCCTTATCACACTACACAGACTGGACTATCGGCCACGTGCACTCTGGTGCGCTCGGCTGGGTTGCTATGGTCACAATTGGCTCGCTGTATCATTTGATTCCTATTCTTTTCCATAAAGAACAGATGTACAGCGTACGCCTGATTAATGTGCATTTCTGGTTAGCCACTATTGGAACAGTATTGTATATCGTTGCGATGTGGATCTCGGGTGTGATGCAGGGTCTGATGTGGCGTGCGGTTAACGCTGATGGCACATTAACCTACTCTTTCGTTGAAGGGTTACAAGCCTCTTATCCGTTCTACTTTATTCGTTTTGTCGGCGGCCTGTTTATCGTGACTGGTATGTTCATCATGGCATACAACACATATAAAACAATTACTGCCGATAACGAAGCGCATGAAGCCACCGAATCAGCCTCTGAGCCGGCCTAACAGGGAAGATAGTCATGAGCAATCAAGGCAACCGCCATGAGATCATTGAAAAAAATATCGGTCTGCTAGCGATTCTGATCGTTATTGCTATCAGCCTCGGTGGATTAGTGGAGATAGTTCCGCTGATGTTCCAAAAAGAGACCACCCAACCGGTTTCTGATTTAAAGCCCTATACCGCACTGCAAATGGAAGGTCGGGATATCTACATTCGTGAAGGTTGCCATGTCTGCCATAGCCAGATGATCCGACCATTGCGGGCAGAAACCGAGCGTTACGGGCACTATTCGGTAGCCGGAGAGTCAGTGTGGGAGCATCCATTTTTATGGGGGTCGAAGCGTACTGGGCCTGATCTAGCACGTGTCGGGGGGCGTTATTCTGATACATGGCATCGTGAACATTTGCTTGATCCGCGCGCTGTTGTACCAGAATCCAACATGCCGGCATTCCCATGGCTGGAAGAGAATGTATTAACCGGCGAATTAACCGGTAAAAAACTGGCGCTCTTTCGCGATAACTTTGGTGTTCCCTATACCGATGCGCAAATTGCATCTGCACCGGCTGATGTCAAAGGGAAAACGGAAATGGATGCGCTGATCGCCTATTTACAATCTCTTGGCTTAGCGATGAAGCAGTAGGAGCTGACAATGAATTTTGGCGTTATCCATAGCATCTACACCGTAACCGTTTTTGTCAGTTTCCTTGGGATTATATTCTGGGCTTACAGCAAAAAGCGTCATGCTCGGTTTGAGGAAGCGGCGAATCTGGTTTTTGCTGATGAAGAACCACAGCAATCCGTGTCGCAGGCAGGGAGTAAGCAAGAATGAGTCTATTTTGGACCCTTTGGATTACCATCATCACCCTTGGCAGTATTCTTGGCTGCGCTCTACTGTTGCGATGGTGTACGAAAGATAAAACCGGCGTCGATGAAGGTGCCGATATGGGCCACACTTACGATGGTATCAAAGAGATCAATAACCCACTGCCAAAGTGGTGGCGTTATATGTTCTGGATGACCATCGTGTTTGCGCTCGGTTATCTTGTGCTCTATCCGGGTTTGGGCTCTTGGGGAAATCTACTCAATTGGCACAGCGCCAATAAAAATGTGTTATCCCTGCAAGAATCAACAACAGCCAGTGTAGATGCAGAAAAAAGCGGTCAGTATATTCAGTATGATCAAGAAAAAATCCATGCTGATAAGTTGTATGGTGAAACGTTTAAACAACTTGCTGATAAAGCAGATGGTAAAACCTTTCGCCCTATTACTGAAGTAGCCGCCGACCCTAAAGCATTAAAAGTCGGGCGAGCACTGTTTTTACAAAACTGTGCACTGTGCCATGGCTCTGATGCCCGTGGGCAAAAAGGTTTCCCTAACCTGACAGACAATGACTGGCTTTATGGCGGTGAACCTGAAGTTATCAAAACCACGATTTTACATGGCCGCCAAGGTGCCATGCCTGCATGGTTAGAAACATTAGGCCCTGATGGTGTGCGTGAAGTTGTCAGTTATGCACTGAGTTTATCAGGCCGAAAAGTCGACCCGCGTGAAGCTGAAGCAGGTAAAAAACGTTTCGTTTTATGTGCTGCTTGTCATGGGCCTGATGGTAAAGGAAACCCTGCTGTCGGAGCACCAAATCTGACCGATCAAATTTGGTTATACGGCGGTAGCCGTGCGGCAGTAGAAGAGACTGTCAAATATGGCCGCAATGGTGTCATGCCAGCATGGCAACAGATTTTAGGGGATAAAAAAGTCCACCTACTGGCTGCCTATGTATACAGCCTTAGCCACGGTAATAACGGTACTCCAACCAATACAACGGCTGAAGAGAAACCGTAATACTTATGATTAATGGCTGGTAACAGCAGAACGTTAAACCATGATAACGTTCCGTAATACAATGTAGGGCACGGGTAAGTTAATCCCCCGTGCCCTCATTCCTTATAATAAAAAACAACGAGAAAAGTACTGGTTCACACCACAAAATACGATGAGACATATTGCTTTAAAAGTATCTTAAAAGTGAAAATACTGTGCTACGGTAGGCAACATAGAACATAAACCTATAACAAGAGTTAATGTGGACGCATAACACAACGTCATACATTAAATATGGATGTGAAGTATGACTCAACAAGTCTGGTATAAGCAGTTCTGGCCTTGGTTTTTAATTATTTTACCGGTGATTGCGGTTGTCGCCAGTTTTTACACCTTAACACTGGCCATAGATACACAAGATAGCCTGGTCGTGGATGACTATTACAATAAGGGTAAAGCTATTAACGAAGATATTAGCCGTTTGCAAGCTGCAAATGATGCTGGTGTTCAGGCTGCATTGCGTATTACCGGAACACAAGCTGCACTTACGCTCAATAAAGGCAATTTATCTGACTACCCCGCCCTGAAAATCTACTTTTACCACCCTACTCTGCAAGATAAAGATCTACGTTTGATGATTAACGCTGATTACAGCGGGACTTATCGTTTTACACTACCCTCGGCGATCCAGGGTAAATGGCAAGTCAGTGTCGAACCTTTTAATGCCGTATGGCGACTACAAACACAAATCCAGCTTCCGAGTGATGATGCATTTACAGTTTACGGGCATCGATAACCCTTTTCTGTGCTGAGCCCTAAATACATGATCATGTCTGCGTATTACTGGATGTCGATAAAATGAATATCATACGCGCTTGCTACCATTGCGGTGACACAGTTCCGGACGGAACCCATTTTTCGGTGGTCATTTTTGATCAACCACAGCCTATGTGCTGCCCCGGATGTCAGGCCGTCGCACAGACTATTGTCGATAGCGGCCTAACATCGTATTACCAATACCGTACCGCCACTGCTGAAAAAGCCGATCTGATCCCTGCGGAATTAAGTGCATTACAGCACTACGATATTGATGAGGTACAAGCAGAGTTTGTGCATCAGCACGAAGGGATGTCTGATGTCAGTTTATCACTGGATAATGTCACTTGTGCGGCCTGTGCATGGCTAATTGAAAAACACTTGAGCAAAATTGCTGGTGTCAGCCAGATACAGGTAAACGCTACAGCGCAAAGAGCGCGTTTAAAATGGGATAATGAGCGCGTTAAATTAAGTACACTGCTACTGTCATTGCAGCAACTGGGTTATCAGGCCGCACCGTTTGAAATTGCACAACACGAGCAGCAGTACCGTAATGCAATGAACAGCTATTTACGCAAACTTGGTGTTGCAGGCTTAGCCAGCATGCAGGTCATGATGGTAGCAGTCGCTCTGTATCTAGAAATATTCAGTGATCTTGATGCAACTCAACGGTGGTATTTCCGCTGGGTGAGCCTGATCATGTCAACGCCGGTGATTTTATACTCTTCTCTTCCATTTTATTACAGCGCATGGCGCAGTTTAAAAGCCCGCACACTGAATATGGATGTACCTGTCTCATTTGCACTTATTGGTGCTTATATTGCTAGTGCATACGCAACAGTTGCAGACAAAGGTGAGGTCTATTTTGAGTCAATCACCATGTTTGCTTTTTTTCTGCTGCTTGGCCGTTTTCTTGAAATGCGGGTTCGCCGGATTGCCACTGAAGCCACCAGCAACTTACTCAAGTTTATTCCCACGATAGCTACGCTGGAGTCTGGTGAACAGGTGGCAGCCAAAAGCCTGCAACCGAATGATATTATTATTATTCGCCCCGGTGAACCGATACCAGCCGATGCAAAAATCGTCTCTGGCAGCAGTGATATTAATGAATCAATGTTAACCGGCGAACACCTACCGGTGACTAAACACCCGCAAGATTGTATCTATACAGGCACGATTAACGGTGAAGGTAATTTACTTGCACAAGTGACACACACAGGGCCTGACAGCCTGATTGCTGCAATTCTACGGTTACAAGATCAGGCCTTACAAACCAAACCTGCCATCGTTTTACTCGCCGATCAGATTGCGCGCTATTTTGTCTGGGCACTCTTGCTGATTGCTGGACTAACTTGGTTTGGTTGGCATCTGTATCAACCAGAAAAAGCATTTTGGGTAACGCTTTCCGTGCTGGTCGCTACTTGCCCATGTGCTTTAGCATTAGCAACGCCAACTGCCGTCACCTGTGTTATTTCACGCATGAGCCAGAATGGGCTGTTAATCCGTAAAAGTCATGTACTCGAAACACTATGCCAAGTTAACTGCGTGGCAATGGATAAAACAGGTACGCTGACTGAAGGCAATATGGTGTGTGTCGAAACAACGCTCTATCCACTCACAGAAAAAACATCCCTATTAGAGGGTAGTACGTTAACGTCAGTGAGTTCAGACTCGGCTCTATCACTACATAACAATGATTATTGGACCGAAGAACGTGCTTTTGCATATGCTGCGGCACTCGAAGCACACAGTGCCCACCCTATAGCACGGCTCTTTCAACGGGCAATGATAAAAACCACTGAGACTGGCAGTGATGTACACGACTCTCTCACGGCTAATCAGATTAAAACATTCACCGGAAATGGGCTGAGCGGCGTTATCAACGGAGAGACCTACCGAATTGGGCACCGAGCATTTATTGAACAATACACTGAATTCCCCGCCAGTGTAGAAATAACAAACAATATCATGCACACCAAACACGGCGATCTGCCTATTTATCTGGCTAACAGCCAGCAAGTCATCGCCTGTTTTTGGCTGCAAGATCCCATTAGAGCAACAGCTAAAAGCTGTCTTTCGCACTTACACCACCATCGTATTCATGTTCATGTACTGACCGGTGATCCTTCAACAGCAGCAGATAACGTTGCACAACAGTTGTCTATAGATCACTGTGCTAAAGGTCTATCGCCGGCAGAAAAACTGCATTATTTGCAAAAAAAGCAGCAGCAAGGCAATGTTGTGATGATGATTGGTGATGGCGTAAATGATGCGCCCGTACTGGCTGGTGCCCATATTTCAGTGGCCATGGGTGGCGGAACGGAACTGGCTAAAAATGCTGCCGATGTAGTGCTATTATCTGATAATCTGTCCAAAATCCCCTTTGCTATCGAACTGGCTAAACGTACCCGTAAAATTATCCGTGAAAATTTAGCATGGGCATTAGGGTATAATTTAGTCATTCTGCCTTTAGCAATCAGCGGCATGCTTCCCCCTTATATTGCGGCCATCGGTATGTCGGCTAGCTCTTTGATTGTTGTCGTAAACTCTTTACGGCTAACGAGGTAACTGATGGATATCATCTATATTCTTGTACCGATAGCGATGCTGTTTGTACTGGTCGCCGTACTGATCTTTTTATGGGCGGTAAAATCAGAGCAATTTGAAGATCTTAATCGTCAGGGAATGCAAATTTTATTTGAAGAAGACAGCTCTGCCAATTTAGCGGAAAAACAGAGCATTACACAGCCACTCGATAAACAGAAAACCACTCAACAAAAAGACTCTAAAGTTCAGCACCCACACCCTAATCAGGCTAACCATGATAGTTTTTGATGCTGCAGGGGCTATGTTAGTTGGGCTTGCTGGCGCAGGGCATTGCATGGGGATGTGTGGCGGCGTGGCGGCAGCGCTGACATTTGCACTGCCTGAAAATCACTCTCTAACTCGAAAAATCAGTGCACTTTTGCTCTACAATATAGGCCGGATCAGTGCTTACACACTGGCCGGTTTAATCATTGGTGG
>NZ_JBOFRH010000324.1:0-7668 GCF_051650925.1 Plesiomonas sp. | reverse complement strand
GCAAACGCGATTAGCTTCGCATAAATAAGTGAGATATTTTAGTTTTTACGTGTTTTGTTTCATATTTGCTAATATGTCTTCACCCGATAGCCAGTACTTTTTTCACATATTTAACCAACCTTGCGTCAAAAATGTGACTAGTGGTATTGCTTATTGTCGGCGGAATCGCGAAGATAGCAATGATTTCATACTTATGTTACGCACTTCTTAAGTTTGTAAATATTTATAAATTAGTGTGCATTACCCAATTCGCATAGGGAGAGCTTGTTTAGCTGATAAAACAAGCAACATGGAGGCAAAATGAACACCGTAGATAAAGACCTTATTAAAAAAGCGTGTGAAATATTTTCGGTTCACTTTGGTGAAGTTAAATCCCGCTCTATGTTTGGCGGATTTGGTTTATACCAAGGTGATGTAATGTTTGCTGTTGTGTCTGAAGATCACCTTTATTTGCGTGCTTGCAATGGTTTAGAAGCGCGCTTTATTGCAAGAGGAATGACCCCTTTCGTTTATACCAAACGTGGTCGCCCAGTGATGCTGCGTTACTACAAAGTTGAGCAGGTAATGTGGGATAACCTTGATCAATTGGTTGTTATGGCAAATCAGGCACTCATTGGTGCCCGCAGTGACAAGCAAGAGAAAAAGGGAGGGGAAGCGAAGCGTTTAAAGGATTTACCTAATATGGGCTTATCAACAGAGCGTTTGTTGCGTAAAGCCGGTATTGGCTCTATTAGTGAGTTGCAAGCGCTAGGTGCAGTCGCGGCGTATGTAAAAGTTAAAGCGCAGTGTAGTGATGTTACTGAGAAACTGCTGTGGGCATTAGCGGGTGCGCTAGAAGGTTGTCATGCAGCGGCACTTTCACCTGTCATCAAAGATCAAATTACTGTTTCATTACGTGAAGCGTATGCCTTTAACACCACGGGGCGATAAGAGCATTCGTTTTTCGATATGGGTCACCGTGTAGCTCATGCAAGCCGCTTTATAATAGAGCAAGATTTTGCTTAAATTGTGGAGCGGTTTTATTTTGTTCGTATTTTAGTCAACGCTGTTTCAGAACGATACCCGTTTGACATCTTCGTCTAGCCTTCTTTCTTAACTTCCTTCCGTTTCTTGTTTCAGATTATTGGCAGTTCTCTGTCGGTATGTATGCATCTATACACTGTATATCCTCAATCTCTATCCTGTTATATAGTCAATACCACTATTTCTACTCTTTGCTATTTTTACGTGTGCTCTGTTTATGTTTTGTTTAACACTCTGTTGTTATCCATCAGGTAATCAGGCTGCGCTTGAGAGTAAGGTACAACTTAAGGTGTGGTTTTTTGCACCAAATCTGTGTGTTTTGAAGGAGTGATTGATGTCGTTAGTATGGCGTAGTTGTACATTTGAACAGTTAGATAATGTGGCGTTATACCAGCTGCTGCACCTTCGTGCCGAGGCATTTATTGTCGAGCAGGCATGTGCCTATCAGGATCTGGATGGGAAAGATCTGTACCCGGAAACCTATCATCTACTGGGCTATCAAAATAATGAGCTAGTGGTCTATTTGCGGGCGATGGCTCCGGGTATTGTCGATCCGGTTATGCCGGTGATTGGTCGTGTCATTACCCGCCAGTCACATCGTGGGCAGGGGTTGGGTCATCAGCTGATTGCTCAAGGGGTAAAACTTTGCTCACAGCTGTGGCCAGATCGCACGGTACACCTGAGTGCTCAGGCTCATTTGCAAGGTTATTATGGGCAGCATGGTTTTTTGCCAGCAGGTGAGCAATATCTGGAAGATGGCATCCCACACATTGGTATGAATAAGTCTGCATAGTGTGATTCTGGTGCTGTGCAATCATGCTTGTCTGCATAGTATGCATAAAAGCTGTGATCTAGATCTCTTTATGGCTTTATAAACTGCATAAGGCCATATAAAAAGTGTGATTTAGGACTCGACCAATTGATGCGAATCGCTATAATGGCGGCCACTTATTTGCATGGCAACTGGTTGCACACCACGAAAAGACTGACAACAGCGTCAGTTTTCGTGATAAACAGCAGGTTGCATCTGAGGCGGATAACCGCTCCTTAAGCAAGTAACAGGGTGCTAAGCGTTAGATGGCATACATTAAAAATTAACACGTCATCAGTTTTTGCTTGGTAAGCACTATTTTAAGGTGCTTACCCACCCACTCTACGGTGATCGGAACACATCACCGTCTGCAATTTAAGTCTCATTTCTGAGCGCATTCCAACGGATGGTTTCTCTCATACTGCTTTTACTTTTAAGCAGGGGATAGTTGCATGCATTTTTTAGTAGACCATCTTGCTGTTAGCCATTGAATTGAATCGTTTCAACCTGATGATTTACATGGTTATACAGACAGTTTTTATATTAATAATTTGAAGATAATCCTATGGATAACACAGTAGCAAAACAGCCATTAAAGGCTGACAACAGCAACGCATTGATGAAATGGAATAAAACAGACATCACATGGATGCTCGGTCTGTACGGTACAGCAGTCGGTGCTGGTACACTGTTCCTACCTATTGAGGCAGGTATTGGTGGTATCTGGCCTTTGCTGGTTATGACCATTTTGGCATTGCCGATGACATTTTTTGCTCATCGTGCACTATGCCGTTTCGTGCTGTCAGGTTCAGGTCAGCAGGGTGATGATATTACTGAAGTGGTAGAAGAGCACTTTGGTTCAAAAGCGGGTTATCTGATCACGTTTTTGTACTTCTTCGCGATTTACCCCATTTTGCTGGTTTACAGTGTGGCGATCACCAATACGGTAGAGAGCTTTATGCTGAATCAGTTGCACATGACACCTCCTCCACGCGCTATTTTATCTCTGGTGCTGATTGTTGGTTTAATGGCGATTGTTGGTTGTGGTGAGAAGCTGATCGTAAAAGCGATGAGTGTACTGGTATTCCCGTTTGTGGCAGTACTGGTGTTTATGTCTCTGTATCTGATCCCTGAGTGGAACACCTCTATTTTCCATTACGTGCCTGCTGGTGGGGATGGTGTTATTAATATTGCGAAAACATTGTGGCTGGTTATTCCAGTGATGGTGTTCTCTTTTAACCATTCACCGATTATCTCTTCGTTTGCGGTAGAGCAAAAGCAGCAATACGGCGCACTGGCAGATAAGAAAAGCTCACGCATTTTGCTGATGAGCCACATCATGATGGTGATCACCGTGATGTTCTTTGTGTTCAGTTGTGTACTGAGCTTATCACCGGCTGAGCTGGCACAGGCAAAAGCAGACAATATCTCAATTTTGTCTTATTTGGCTAACAAGTTCCATAATCCTGTGATTGCTTACTTAGCACCGATGATTGCTTTTGTAGCTATCACCAAATCTTTCTTAGGCCACTACTTGGGTACTCGTGAAGGTTTGAATGGTCTGGTACTGAAAGCGGCACGTAGTAAAGGTAAAACGGTACAAACCAAAACATTGAACCGTATTACTGCTGTTTTTATTCTGCTGACAACGTGGGGTATTGCAACATTGAACCCAAGCATTCTGCATATTATTGAGATGTTGGGTGGCCCGGTTATCGCGTTGCTGCTATTCATCATGCCGATGTATGCAGTACGTAAAGTACCAGCGATGAAAAAGTATGCCGGTTCACCGAGCAATATTTTTGTGACTTTGATTGGTTGTATCGCAATTTCAGCCATTTTCTATACGCTGTCTCATTAAGAGATAAACAGCCTGATTGAAACAATACGCTGTGTATAAAAAAAGGCGCTGATTTTTCAGCGCCTTTTTTATGCTTTTTTATAGGATACTTTATGTAATGAGATATCCCAGAAGTTATCTATTAACCGACAACGCCCGGTAATAGCCCGAATGATCCGGCAATTTGAATAGCAATAATGGCAATGCCTGAAGCGAACACAACGAAAATTCCGATAATGCCTCCGCTCACTTTATAGCTGTTTAAACCATATGTGTAGATTTGGTGGCTTGGTTTTAGGCTACGGCTTGAGGAAGTATCGCCTGAGTGACGGCGCATTTTCCACACCATAGCAGCAGGCAGTAACAAGGCCAGAATAGCCAGTGCAATGGCGGCATAGCCGAGTGCCATCACAAATCCCTGCGGATAGAAAAGTGCAAAGATAAGCGGAGGGATAAAAGTGATTAAGCCTGTTTGTAAGCGACCTGATGCATTGTCGCTGCGGCGGAATGCGTCTGCCAGAAAGTCAAACATGCCAAGAGTCACACCCAAAAATGAGGTGGCTAATGCCATATCAGCGAAAATGCGCACCGCAGCATCGACTTTTGGGTTGGCAACTACGTTATCTACAGCATGCATTAAACCGGCTAAACTTGGGTTCTCAGCTAAAATAGAGGTCATTTGTGCTTGGTTGATAGCACCATGTGTAGCAAGTTGCCACAAAATATAGGCAAACAATGGAATAGCACTGCCCAGTATCAGCACAAATTTTAGCTTTTTGGTGTCACCATTGAGGTAGCGTACGAGGCTAGGAATACTGCCATGAAAACCAAATGAGGTAAAAATTACCGGAATAGCCGATAAAATTAGCCCTTGCTCCAGTGGCATTGCCAATAAATTTGTTCCTTCTACGTGTGGTAACATGAGGAACAGCATCAGAATGAGCGCAATAACTTTCACGGTAAACAGCACACGGTTTAGTGCATCAACAGCCCGTGTGCTGATACATACCGCACCGCCAAGCAGAGCTGTAAACAACAAAGTACCTTGCAGTGGGCTGAAATCCCAGTGCAGCCAAAGCTTGAGATTGTTCGATAACTGGCCGCCACCTCCGGTGATATACGCGGCGATTAGCGCATACATTAAAAATGCCATACTGCTGCTGGCAATCCAGCGGCCAGCCGTCCCAAAGCACTGTTCTGCTAATGAGCCTAACCCTGCATCAGGTGCAGCATGCTGGTGAACTTCTAGCAGCATTAATGCGCTGTAGCAGGTGAGAGCCCACAAACCTAACATCATTATCAAGGTGGCAGTAAAGCCAATTCCGGCAGAGGCCAGTGGCATGGCCAGCATTCCTGCACCTATTGTCGTTCCGGCAACAATCAGAACGCTTCCTATAAAACGGTTTTTCACTTTGCGACCTCTTTTTCTTCCGGCATTAATTTTATATTTTATTTATCAGCAAGTTATTAACCGGCAACAGTAGGTAACAAGCCTGACGCTGAGGCTATCTGCACTGCAATAACAAAAAGCCCAAGTACTGCAACCAGTGCTAATCCGGCAGTTCCTCCCATAACCTGATAGGCATAGGGTTTTTGCTGTGCTTGTTGTCTGGCTTTTCTGACCATGGCAGCAGGTAACAACAGTGCTAGTATTGCCAACGGAATAGCCGCATAGCCAAGAGCTAAAATAAAGCCTTGCGGGTAGAATAATGCGAACAATACTGGGGGGATAAAGGTCAACAGCCCTGTTTGCATGCGCCCTGATGCCTGATTACTGCGGCGGCAGGCATCGGCCAGAAAATCAAACAGTGCCAGTGAAACGCCTAAAAATGAGGTAGCAAGTGCCATGTCGGCAAAAATACGGACGGCCAGATCAACGCGCGGGTTTTGAACTACCGAATCAACCGTTTCCATCAGCCCTGACAGGGTTGGGTTGACATCAATAATATGGGTGAATGCCTGCTGACTGATTGCACCATGAGTGGCGAGTTGCCAGAGAATATAGATCACCAGTGGAATGGCACTACCGGTAAGAAAAACAAAGCGTAATTTTGCCGCATCACCTTCTAGGTAGCGCACTAAACTGGTTGTACAGATATGAAAACCAAATGAGGTGAAAAATACCGGTAAAGCAGAGAGTAGTAGCATATTCTGAACGGGCATTGCGGTCAGGTTTTGTGCTTCAACATGGGGGATCAGGAGCAATAAAACCAGTGCTAGTGCAATCAGCTTAATGCTGAATAACACACGATTGCAGGAATCTACAAAACGTGTGCTGACACACACAGCGCCACCCAACAATACAGTAAACAGTAGCGTGCCTTGTGTCGGGGTTAGGGCCCAGCCAAACCAGCTGTTTATATTGTGAACCAGTTGGCTACCGCCACCGGTAATATAGGCGGCAGTCAGTGCATACATCAGAAATAACATGCTAAAACTGATTAACCAGCGGCCGGGTTTGCCTAGATAGCGTTCTGCCAGAGCGCTGAGAGCCGGCTCTTCTGGTGCAGATAAATGCACTTCAACCAGCATCAGCGCGCTATAGCTCATTAATGCCCATAATCCAATCATCATTGCTAGGGTGGGTAAAAAACCGATTCCCGCAGAAGCCAGTGGCATTGCTAACATTCCTGCACCTATCGTGATGCCTGCCACAATCAAAATACTACCTAAAACTCGGCTTTTCACTGATGACTCCCTCTGCCTATAAACATAACCGCGAGTATAAAATCCAATAATACATTCAGCGTCTGCTGTATTTAACCAACAGTTAACAATGTTTGATTATTTAATCTGATTATTTATCAAATAAACGAATGAATATTCTGCAGATTAAATAATAAGCCCATGGCTGTCAAACTCTGTTTGCAATGTAAACTTTTAATTACACCATTGGTGTTTCGAGCATAATCAGTGTGATAAATGGAGATATATTCAAAATAAGTGTAATTTTTAAATTACACTTTGCTGGTTTCCTCCTGTAATGTGGGCTGGAAACTGTATGAAAATATGGCAGACTTCGTTTTTGATCCAACAAATAGCAAAACGGAATTTTCTCTTTTTTATTAAATGGTTAAGATGTATGCATAGTGTAGAGTTCAGGCGAGGCGGGTCGTCTGCATCACATCAAGGAGACCCACATGAGTAAAGCATTGCGCGTTGAGATGATCAGCACCGGAGATGAAGTGCTACAGGGTGAGATAGTCGACACTAATGCAGCATGGCTGGCGCAACGGTTATCTCAAAGTGGCGTTCCGCTGACTTATCGGGCAACGGCAGGCGATAACCTTGAGAGCTTAGTTCGCTGTTTTACAGATCGCAGCATGCAAGCTGATATCATTATAGTGAACGGGGGTTTAGGGCCAACCAGTGATGATCTCTCTGCCGAGGCTGCCGCATATGCACTGAACCAGCGGTTAGTGGTCAATTTGGTGTGGTTAGATACATTGCAACAACGTTATGCTGCGTCAGGAAAAGTGATGCCTGAATCGAACAGCAAACAAGCACTATTGCCTGAATATGCCGAGATTATTGATAACCCTGTTGGTACGGCGTGCGGGTTTATGTTTAAGCTCAATGGCTGTTTATTCTTTTTTACCCCTGGCGTGCCATTTGAGTTTAAAGCGATGATTGATCAGCAAATTATTCCGCTGATTCAACAGCGCTTTACACTGCCTGCCGCGCCTATTTGTCTACGTATCACCTCATTTGGTTTAACGGAAAGCGGTATTGCCGATCGCCTTGCCATACTAAATGTTCCTGCTGGTGTAGTGATAGGCTACCGTTCGGCATTGCCGTTTATTGAAATTAAAGTGTCAGGGCCTGCTGAACTGCACAGTGATTTGCTTAAATTGATGAATCAGATTGCTGATATTTTGGAAGATAATATTGTTTTTTCGGGCAGCGGATCATTACCTGAACAGTTGGGTGATTTTTTAGCACTGAGTAAAATAACATTGTCTCTTTCTGAAACCTTTACCGGTGGGTTAGTGGC
>NZ_JBOFRH010000323.1:0-1011 GCF_051650925.1 Plesiomonas sp. | reverse complement strand
CACCTGTTTTCTGACACAACATCAGGTGATTTATGACTTATCCACGTAACTTTTCGCATATCGGCATTACCGTTACTGATTTAGATCGTGCGGTAGAGTTTTACACCCAAGTTATGGGTTGGTATCTGATTATGCCGGCTACCACCATCACTGAAGACGATTCGGCGATTGGCGTGATGTGCAACGATGTGTTTGGCCCTGGTTGGGGTTCGTTTCGGATCGCGCACTTATCTACTGGCGATAAAATCGGGATTGAGTTATTCGAGTTCCCGAACAGCGAGCAGCGTGAGAACAATTTTGAATTCTGGAAAACGGGCGTGTTTCACTTTAGCGTGCAAGATCCGGATGTCGAAGGCTTGGCTGCACGCATTGTGGCGGCTGGCGGTAAGCAGCGCATGCCAGTGCGTGAATACTATCCGGGTGAAAAACCATACCGTATGGTCTACATGGAAGACCCGTTTGGCAACATCATCGAGATTTACAGCCACAGCTATGAGCTGACGTATTCCGCCGGTGCTTACCAGGAATAAGCGTTGTTGGTGTGATTTTCCTGCAGGCTGAGATAATGCGGTGTAATTAAGTCAATTATGCCGCACGTTTTGTGTTTTATTTCCCGCATTTCCTATCCAAATCTGAGCTGACATAGCGCCTTTGTTACTATTGATGTGCAAGGAGGCTGCTTATGTTTGACCCCAAAGATATTTATCATCCCCGAGAGTTTCGCGATGGAGAGCGATCCGATCTTGGTTATTCCGCAGGAGAAAGGCCGTCTTATCACGAACCGAAAAGAAGAGAGAACTACGATAGCTATGCCCGTGAAAAACAGGCATCTCGCCATTGGTTATTTCCCGCGTGGTTTTTCTTTTTAGGCTTCATGACGGCTATGTTCATCGCCTATCGTTGGCCGCTGTTGTTCGTGCATGTTCTCACCGAGTTTGGTCATTTCTTCATGCGCATTGGTGGGGCTATTTCGGCGCTATTTTCTTCTTCATTATGAAGTTTCGGTTATGA
>NZ_JBOFRH010000322.1:0-1112 GCF_051650925.1 Plesiomonas sp. | reverse complement strand
TACACCATTACTTCAAAACTTTTCAGCAACACTTTTTCGCCGGCAATCATGATAGCAATCAGAGCGAAAATCAGGCCACCCGACAGCAGCGCGCGTGGTGGCGAAGCCATGCCAAGCTGATTGACCAGAAAACTATCCGCGGTATTGGTGATCGCAACACCGTAAATCATCAGGATGGGGAAGATTGAGAGAAAATAGAGCAAGGTAACCAAGCGGCCAAAACGTGCTCCGAAATGCTCATCCACCACATCGGTAAAATCTGCTTCAGCATTGGCAGAAGAGTGTACAAAGCGCGCAAGACCACGATGGGCCAGATAGGTCATCGGGTATGCCAGTGCTGCCAGAATCAGCAACGGCCAGAAACCGCCAATCCCCAGATTGATAGGCAGGAATAAAATGCCGGCGCCAACGGCAGTACCAAACAGGCTAAAGACCCAATGCGAGTCTTGCTTGGACCAAGCGAGAGTTTTTGATTCGGTAGGGGATAGTGCTACAGCGGATTTCATGACGGTTTCCGAGGTGGTTAATCTTTACGTGCATAGTACTCGCTGTAGCTGTTGAGCGCATTTGACTAAGCCAGTGATAAAAACCATGAATTTCGCATCTAAATAGAATAAACGGTTTTTATATCCAAGTTATCAAAATTAAATGCCTTTAAATTGCTATAAACAGTGAATACATAGCCTGAAATTTTACGTCGTGCAAATTTGTGTGATGATGGCTGTAAACTTAGGATTACATGCTGAGAAATGGTGGTTGGTAAGTTATTTATTGCGCAAAAGGTGAGCAAGAAAGGAATTGATAGCGAGATTATGGTTCTTCATGTCGGGCTAACGAAAAAAGCCGATCTCCTGTAGGAGATCGGCGCAGCTCGCAATATCTAAATTTTTCGCGTAGCGAGAAATTAGAAGGTGTATTGCAGGCCCACAGCAGCAACGTTGTTGGTGTACAGAGCGTTGTTGGCAGTGTATTCGTTGTTGTCCAGCAGGTTGATCTTATAGTCAACATACGCATTCATGTTAGCGTTGAAGTTATAAGTCAGCGCCAGGTCAACATACTTGCTGTAGTCTTGGTTGCCTACGTAACCATTTGGATGACGCAGCCAGCCTTGA
>NZ_JBOFRH010000321.1:0-2489 GCF_051650925.1 Plesiomonas sp. | reverse complement strand
GACATCGCCAAAGAGTCTGCCAACATGACCAAGCAAAACATGATGATGCAAGCGGGTATTTCGGTGCTGTCTCAGGCCAACCAAACCCCATCTATGATCATGGGTCTGCTGCGTTAATGACCGATGACCGCAGGCGTGTTCTGCGGTACACCGATATAAAAAGGGGCCACAAGGCCCCTTTTTACTGTGTTTTGCCGGTCATACCGGTCGTGCGTTCGGGTTTGACCGGCAAAATACAGTAACTTTCCAGATGGCATTTTTTTTGCATATTCGCATAGGCGTGATTCCCATCATTAACTGTGGGGATCACGGCAGACCAGACACAGAGGATTGACTATGGGCATGACCATTGGCGGTATCGGTACTCTGCCGATCGAAGATTTGATTTATGCGCAGCTGTATTCTGAGCGCTTGCCGAAAGAAACCCAGTGGCAGCGTCAAGAGACTCAGAATACCGCACTGATTACCGCGTACCGTGAAACCCAGTCCTCGGTAAATAAACTGCGCACTGCCGCTGAAAAATTAGATAGCGCCCGTGAGCTGAACAAAACCACCGTTATTGCCGGAGATGACAAAATTTTGTCGGCCAGCGTTAACGGTACCACTGCCAGCGGTAATTATGAGTTTAAAGTGACTCAGATGGCCCAGATTGGCCGTGAAAAAGTGCTGTTTGACGGTAATGACACTGCTGGGCAGGATCAGACGCTCACTATTGGCTACGGTAAAGATGCCTTTGATGTCACGGTTGCCGCTGGCAGCTCGTTAGAAGATATCGCTGCACAAATTAACAGTGATAAAAATAATCCCGGAGTAAAAGCGGCGGTAGTACGCGAAGACGGGGATCAATACTCACTGGTCATCAGTGGTAAAGATACCGGTGATAGTAATGCAGTCACGGTAACGTCCTCAAATTCGGCAACCAAGATTAATTCATTACAAACTGCCCAAGATGCCATGTTGGAAATGGGGTCGCTGAAATTCAGATCCAAAAACAACAAATTTGACAACATTATCGATGGTATATCGGTAGAGGCAAAGCAGGTTGGTAACACAACGGTCAGTGTCAAGCCTGACAACAATGGAACCAAAGAAGCGGTTAAAAGCTTTGTTGATGCTTACAACGAACTGGTAGATACCATTGATAAGCACTCCAAAGCGACTGAAGTGACCGATGCTGATGGTAAAAAGCGTAAAAAGCCTGGGGCACTGGGTGGCGATAGCATGACCCGCGGCATGATGAGCCAGCTGCGTAACAGCTTGGGTCAGGTGTATGACGGTAAAACCTTGTCGATGCTTGGAATTAAAACCGATCGGCAGGGCAAACTGGAAATTGATGATGAGAAGCTGACCAAAACCATCAATGAAGATCCAGAAAGCATCAGTACCGTATTTCTTGGTGCTGATGGCAAGAGTGGGTTAATGCAAAGCATTACCACCAGCTTAAAAGATTACAAAACTTCTGGCGGTAACTTTACCACTCGGATTGACCGCTTGGAGCAAGAGCAGAAAAAAATCGGCCAAGAGCGCGAAGATCTGGATGCTCGGCTAAAAGTCCGCGAGCAATCCCTGCGCGAGTACTACGCCAATATGGATAAAATGATCAGTAGCATGCAACAGACCCAAAATATGTTGTACGGCATGTTGATGAGCTAATTGACAGTGAATGAATGATGAATAACGGACTTAACGCTTACCAACAAGCTAAAACACAAGCGCAGGCTGCTGCGGCTAGCCCGCATCGGCTCATTCTGATGCTGCTAGATGGTTTGCTTGATAACTTGACCCGTGCACGCGGTTTTATGGATCGCGGGCAAGTCGAGCAAAAAGGCCAGATGATCACTAAATGTCTGGATATTTTGCAGGGAATGAGTGCCATTTTAGATATGGAAAAGGGCGGTGAGATCGCAACTGAGCTGTACCGTCTGTATGACTACTGTGGTCGTCGTCTGTTTGAGGCAAACGCTCAGAACAGTACCGAAATAGTGGATGAAGTCAGTGGCCTGATCAGCGAGATCCGTGAAGGATGGCTGGCATTGCACCCGAGTAAAGTGACCGGCCAATGAGAGAACTCAGTGAGCGGTTACAGCGGTTGAGTCAGGCGATGGAGCAAGCAGCACGGAGTGGCAATTTTGTACTGCTGGCTGAACTGGATCAAAAATTGCTTACCGGATTATCGCGTCTGAATGCGGCTGAGATCCCTGCCGATGTTCAGCCGATACTCAAGCATTTGGCGGCCCGCTATCCACAGTGGATTCAGGTCGCTCAAGCTGAACAGACACAGATCCGAGAAAAAATCTGTCAGCAACCCTCACAGCAACAAGGCCTGCAGGCTTACATACAGAACTCATGACTATACAACTGACGCAACTTACATCTGCTTCGTCTTCCGTTACCCGTAGTCGTACTGCTTCTGCTTCTGGCAGCAGTGTACAGCCGGCTGCCGATCATCGTGATGGTGACCGTTTTAGCCAGTCGTTAAGTGGCCGAGC
>NZ_JBOFRH010000320.1:0-1049 GCF_051650925.1 Plesiomonas sp. | reverse complement strand
CGAGGTCTACGCAAGCCAATAGAGTTAACCCAGATTACCTGGCGATCATGCAATAGGCGTTTAATCAGATGCTGAGTACTGCTGGGATGGCCACCCCAATCTTCCCCCAAGACGACTAATGGGGGTTTATTGACACGGTTTTCCGTTGTCTGGTGATGATTATTCATGGGGTAACTCGTGCATAAGAGGCTGAGAATCTGATGCTGAGGAGGAGTCAGATGCAGAGGGAAGTGCTCTGATAATTTTGGCAGGAATACCAGCAGCAAGTACGCGATCAGGCAGATCGTGGGTTACGATACTGCCTGCGGCCACGACCGTGCCGTAGCCGATATGAACACCTGCATTCACCATCACACCGGTTCCCAACCAGACTTTGTCTTCCAACACAATATCACCGACCTGATCATCGTGCTCTGCCAGACCCGCAGCGCGCTCTTCGGGGTTTAATGGATGCCCCGGAAAACCGGCTAAAAATACTTTCCCCGCCATAAATACATCGTTACCGATTTTAATTTTTCGGCCAACAGCAAAGGTGGTTTGCCAGCCGATATTGCAGCGATCACCAATTTCCAGATGTGCAGAGTGCGCGGTTTGGCGGCCAATGAATGAGGATATGCCACTGATTTGGCATTTTTCACCGATACTGATTTGCAATGGGCCAATAATTTGCGGCATACCGCTATACAGGTAAAGTTGAGAGGCTGGCGCAGTCAGTCGGCTTTGGAATAGAGGCGTCCAGTAGAGTATTCGCAGTAACCCTGACAACATATTTTTAATGATGTAATGCAACGCATACAAGGCGCGGTGCAGAGGGGGGATCACCGGAAAAGAGCAGGAGCGTAGCTGTTTTGCGGTGTTCCATATCCAGCGAGCGCTGGGAGACTGCCCCTGTTTTGCCCATAGCCGAAAACGACTTATCCATGTCATGACTGTGTGCTCATTTTAGAAAAACGAAAGAGTAATACTTAATTATTAAGACTATTTTGTCTATTTTGCCAGTTTATCTAGTCAATAATCAGAAACATGACTATAAAGATCTGATAACTCTT
>NZ_JBOFRH010000319.1:0-1400 GCF_051650925.1 Plesiomonas sp. | reverse complement strand
CGGCGTTAACCAACCCAGCCTATGGCCCAGATATCTACTGGCGTGGCCGCGTGTGGCTGGATCAGTTCTATTTTGGGGTAAAAGGGATGGAGCAGTACGGTTATCGTGCTCAGGCGGTGGAGTTGGCAAATAAGCTGTTCCGTAATGCCAACGGCCTGACGCAAGACGGCCCGATCCGTGAGAACTACAACCCAGAAACCGGTGCTCAGCAAGGCGCACCGAACTTCTCTTGGAGTTCAGCGCACTTGTATATGCTGTATCACGGCTTTTTCAGTGCGGATAAAAAGTCGTAACGATAACGCTAAACAGTAAATAAAAGGCCGGTTGCTTGTGCTTCCGGCCTTTTTATTTATCTGCAGGTACGTATGGATTTGTTTTGCGTTTTAATAGTTGAGGTTAGGCCTATTGCAAAACGTAATTTCTATGAGTTTAAATATATTTATTGTGGGTGCTGTTTTTCTGCGTCGGCTCTCAGTTATTTTTTATTCCCTTTGTTTTCAGTGTGGTTATAGATGGCATTTTTTTGTGTTGTACCGGTAAATGTTTTTCCTAAATACCTGTTTACAAGGGGACACCATAATTAATTACTTTTAAGTCAAGATAGTCACGCGTCTTTTTTTGTCCATTAAATATCTGTGTGGAGTGATATTTTCCGTACGCGATATAAAAGCCGACATTTTAAGTCGGGTAAAATAATCAAGAGAATGACAAAATGGCTAATCTGGTATGCAAGAAGCACGTAATATTCGCGCTACTAAATGCGGTGGGCATACTTTCATTACCACATGCGCAAGCAGCGTCGACAAATAACAACTCAGATTTACTGGCACACTATCAACAGCAAGGGATCGTGGATATTGGCGCCCAATTGGGTGCGTCGGTCGTCGCCATGACGCCATCAGGGCAATTTGCGGTGGGAGGAATGACTTTATCGCAAGGTTCACAAGCGTTTTTATGGAGTGCGACACAGGGAATTTCCTTATTACCGGTTCCCTATGCATTACGCGGTGGGATCAGTCGAGCATCAGCCATCAGTAATGATGGGCAATATATCGTGGGTTTTGTCGATTATAATCCGTCGACTACCTCCGGGGCGGTCAGTCAAGCCGTCATGTGGCTCGGTCCACATCAAGTCAGTGTTTTACCCACATTAAACCCACAACTGACCGGTTCAACGGCCAATGCGATTAGCGGTGACGGTGCCATTATTGCCGGCGCTAGTACAACCGCTGACGCCACCTTACATGCGGTGTATTGGGAACGTGAAACGTCCGCTATTCATGATTTGGGGTCATTAAATAGTGCCGCAGGGCAAGATTTTTCCAATGCCCTCGCGCTCAACCAAGACGGGACCATTATTGTCGGCGTAACCAATACCACCGATGGCACTTTTCGAGCAT
>NZ_JBOFRH010000318.1:0-3437 GCF_051650925.1 Plesiomonas sp. | reverse complement strand
GTCACCGTTTTTTGCCGCATAATTGGCTGCATAGCCGGTGTATTTAGGTGTTGATTATGAGAAAACTGCAAAATACGCTGCAAATAGTGTTCGACTGACATCTCTACTGCGGGGATTTGTTGGGGCAAATACGCAATTTTTTGTCGGATAGCCGTTTGTGTGGCCGGTGAAATGGGGTATCCGAACAGAGATATACGGCCACTTTGAGCCGGAAGCATGCCACAAAGCTGCGTCAGCAAGGTGGTTTTACCGCAGCCGGACTCACCGGTGAGCGAGATACGCTGGCCTTGTGTTAATTGTGCTGAGAATGGGGCGATAAGCACAGTGTCATTATGTTTTACTGATAAGTTTTCGATTGTTAATACGGGGTGATGTACCGCTGAGGGCATGAGCTGGAGACTCCGGTTTTACAGCAAAAAACAGAAAGTAAGTGGTTAATGATAGGGCAGAGTCATTGCTTAGTGAAAGAACGTTGTCAGAATTATTTCATGGCTGAATGTAAATTCAGTGTGGTCAGTGTTGAAAACATATTAAATGGATCGCGTGAATATAAAAAAGCCCGCAACGCGGGCTTTTGGGGTGATCAATGGCGTTTATTTCGCCGGATAAATTTTAATTTTATTTATTTTTACACAGGCAGGCACGGTAGGCATCCCAGCTAAGTGCTGCTGCACCATGCTGAACCCACATCAGTAAACCACCGGCCATCGCAATATTTTTCATCAGCATGGTCATTTGCATACTTTCGGCTGGCTGATAGTGGAAAATAATACCACTGGCGATACAAAACAGTGCCAATGCTGCGGCCATAAAGCGTGTTTGGAAACCCACCAGCAGCGCTAAACCACCACCCAGTTCAAGCAAGATGACCAGTGGTAATAAAAACCCCGGTAACCCGACCGACTGCATATAGCCTTCAATTCCGGCATAACCTGCACCTAATTTACCCCATCCGGCAATAATGAAGATATAAGCCATCATCGCTCGAGCCAATAGATCAATATATTTCATGTGGATATCCTTTATTCCTGTTGTTATTCCTAAACTATATTCACGCAAACTTTATGCTAAAAGAGTGCTGTTTGATTACGCAACTTATTCTAGCCATTAATCAGCGCGGCTAACTGTTCACGTGCTGCCGTGTGTGCTTGGTTTACGGCATCGGGCCCGTAAGCAATGGCTTCGGCATAAACGAAATCAATATCTGTAATACCGATAAAATTCAGCACGGTTTGCAAATAGGGCGTGATATGGTCAGTAGGTAAATCTTTATGGATCCCGCCACGGCTACTCAGCACAATGGCTTTCTTACCGCTGATTAAACCTTCTGGCCCTTTTTCAGTGTAGCGGAATGTTTTTCCTGCCCGTAATACCATATCAATATAAGCTTTTAGCTGAACGGGAATGCTGTAGTTATACATAGGTGCTGCTAACACAATAATATCGTGCGCCAAAAGCTCGTTAATTAAGTGGTCTGACAGTGTCAGTGCTTCCTGCTGACGCGGGCTCAGTTCACCGGTTGGGCGGAGTGCTCCGACTGTTTCGCTGTCGAGCATTGGAATCGGGTTCGCGACCAGATCATGTACAGTGACGTTGTCACCTTTTTCTTGGTATTGCGCAATCAGAAAGTCGGCCATTTTGTTCGATTGTGACTGGGCAGCCATGATGCTGGATTTTAAAACCAATACGTTACTCATAAATTCGCTTCCTGTATTCATCCGTGTTGTGCTTTTTGTTGCTTAAACGGTGTTAATCGAACGTAGTGATGAAACAAAACCGTTAATAACAAAATGCACACTGTCAGTGTAGTTAAAAAAACGCCGTTGTGGGCATAACTTCAATTTACACGAAAAAATAAGGGTAAAAAGCGCAAAAAATCGGGCAAACCATTCTGATTAGTCGAATGATTTACCCGAAGGTTGCTAGAATAGTGGGTAGTCAAATACAAGTAGATGCTTATTTCAGGCGATCTGGTTCAGAGAAATAGTGAATGATTTGTTGCACAGCAGGTAATTGAGCGGCTTCTACGCTGTAACACCAGCCAATTCTACGGGAAAGGGTTAACTCGGGCAGTGTATATGTTTGTAAAACTGGCCAATCTGCTAACGCGCTGCTGGGTAACAGACCAATACCTAATCCGGCGTTGATCATAGCGGCCAGTTGAATATCGGTTTCTGTTTTTGCTTTGGGGGAAAGTACCAGTGAGTGCTGTGAAAGTATGCCCATAATACGCTGATAACTGGCGCTGTTATTACAAACAAGCCAACTATTGGCAGGAATGTCACTGGCTGAAATCGTACCTTTTTCGGCAAACAGAGCGCGCAATACTCTACTGTGCGGGTGATCAGGAGCGATCGCTACGCGGTACTCTTCATCGATCAAGGGAAAGAATAGATCGTCATCACACAGCGCAGTATCAAGATCGATCCGCATATCTCCGCAGCAGCCGGATCGTACATCCAGTTTTAAATTGGGGATCGCATGATAACATGCTGCCATGATCTGGCTTTGCAACTGTTGGCCAAGATCGGGCATCAGACCAATTTGTAAACTGAGCGCATTACCTTGTTCGGCAAACAGATCGGGCAGGGCATTGATCTCGTTGACCAGACGACGCGCTGTCGGGTAGAGCCGCCGTGCTTCTTCAGTTAGCGCAACCCCTTTAGGCTGGCGAATGAACAACTCGATACCCAGCTGATCTTCGAGTTGCCGGATAGCCGCCGATAGTGCAGGTTGCGAAATATGGCAGCGATGCGCTGCTGCGGTCATATTTTTCTCTTCAAAAACAGCGGTAAATGCGCGTAACTGGCGGTAATCCATAACTCTGGGTACTCTCTGGGGAGGTGATATACAAACTATATCAAATACATGAATTACTTAATTGATCCTTCGATAAAAAAGAGAGGAGTTGCTGTATTTTCATACAGTAACTCCTTTCAAATCTATTTCTAAAGTAATCTCAGGCTTTTTTAATGTGCGAGACTACACCCTGTCTAATTAAGTAGGCATGATATATTGATGAGTTGTTAACTGTAAGGGGTGTTTTTTATCGATAAACAAATTGTATTCCTGTTACATACCGAGGCGATTTAGCTGATGATGAGTACACGATAACACTATAAATAGAGTCATCAATTTGTGGGATTTCAGATGTCTTTCCGCGTGAATACTTACCAATTTTTTTCTCTTCCCCATCATTCCATTCCAATATTTGCAACATCTCCATGCCATTACTTCCTGCCCAAGCTGTACCGGAGATCCCTTTTATACTGGTTACATCACGAATATGCATTTGCGCGGCATATGTTTCTGAGTTACTACCACCATAACCACCGGCTAACAACTCACCTCCGACAGCATCATAAATACCATCGATAACAGCACTTCCCTGAAATCTAATTTTGCTGTAATCATTCGAAGATATGATATCTGAATAT
>NZ_JBOFRH010000317.1:0-1183 GCF_051650925.1 Plesiomonas sp. | reverse complement strand
TTTCCAGTACAGATTCTAAAGTTTCCAGATCCACTTCGCGAGCAAATGCACGCAGAGAACGAATGTTTTTAAATAAGCTAATAATTTCTTGTGACATAATGAATGCAACTAACAGATATTGTTCTAATAGTAAGCCATCTTAGATAATGATGACTGCGAGACTTCTATAATAGAACGAATTTCAGCATCTGCCAATATATACCGTCGATTAAATTGCAATTCACCCATTCAGATAACCCTGATGAATATCAGGAATTGAAAATATCGACGATATTTCGACGGCAATCATCGTTTAAATGCCGCAGAGCACTCATCCGATCAGCATTAACAAATGCACGACATTTGATCAGGCGCAAAGTATCACGCCACAAAAAACCAAACAAATACGGCGCTGCTCACGCAACGCCGTACCGATTTAGCTCTAGCATCATCCGACAAGCCGTCTTTTATTTCTCTGACTGCAGGATGACAAATTTCTTATTTCCAGCCACTGTCGTGCACTGATTAAACAGACGACGTAATTTCAGATGGTATGCCAGATGACGGTTACCAATAATGCGTAACCAGCCCCCTTTTTTCAGACAACGACGCGCATCGCGGAACATTTGCCATGCAATATGATCTGTAATTGACTGCAATTGGTGGAATGGTGGGTTACATAATATCAACTGAATCGAATTAGCAGGAATATCTTCCAGACTATTTCCGACAATAAAACGACAGCGTGACATAAATTCCGGATGGTTTTCCTGAATATTTATCCGGCTGGACTGCACCGCCATATAAGATTCATCAATGAAAATAACATCCGCATCTGGATTTTGCTTTAATGCGGTGAGGCCAATCACGCCATTGCCGCAACCCAAGTCCACCAGCGTACCGCTCATGCCTGAAGGAATATGTTGCATAAAAAAACGCGCGCCAATATCCAGTGATGCGCGAGAAAAAACATTTGCATGATTATGAATGCGCTCGCCGCTACCTTCCAAGGTCCACACCGTTGGATAAGGGGATACCGGCGCACTCAGAGCCAGATCTGGCGTAGCGTACACGAGGCGTGCTTTTTTCCATGCCAAACTGGTCCGTGTAGGCCCAATAATGCGCTCAAACAGCTTCAAGGTAGAGGTATGAATATCGCGCGCTTTCGCTGCCGCCAAAATCTGCGTCTGTGGCCCCATCACCG
>NZ_JBOFRH010000316.1:0-4735 GCF_051650925.1 Plesiomonas sp. | reverse complement strand
TATCTTGAATCCACGGTAGACATTGATATCTCGACTGCGCGCTGTCAGGCCGATCCGATTCCACAAGGCGCAGTAGCACTGATGGCCGGTTTTACCGCCAGCAATGAAAAAGGCGAATTAGTGGTACTGGGCCGTAATGGTTCTGACTACTCAGCAGCGGTGTTAGCCGCCTGCTTACGTGCAGAGTGTTGTGAGATCTGGACGGATGTTGATGGTGTTTACACCTGTGATCCGCGTTTAGTGCCTGATGCACGCCTGCTTAAATCGATGTCGTACCAAGAAGCGATGGAGCTGTCATACTTCGGTGCGAAAGTCTTACACCCGCGTACTATTCTGCCGATTGCTCAGTTCCAGATCCCCTGCTTGATTAAAAACACGGCCAATCCACAAGCTGAAGGCACACTGATTGGTGCTGATAGCGGTGCTGATAAGCTTGATGTAAAAGGCATCACCAATTTATCAAATGTGGCGATGCTGAACGTTTCTGGGCCGGGCATGAAAGGAATGGTCGGCATGGCTGCCCGTGTTTTTTCAGTGATGTCGCGCGCGGGTATTTCGGTCGTTTTAATTACCCAATCTTCGTCTGAGTACAGTATCAGTTTTTGTGTGCCGCAATCAGAGTTGGCAAAAGCGCAGCGGGCACTGACCGATGAGTTTTATTTAGAGCTGAAAAATGGCCTGCTCGAACCGCTGGATGTGCAAGAGAAGCTGGCCGTTGTTTCAGTGGTCGGTGACGGCATGCGCACGGCACGCGGGATCTCGGCACGCTTTTTCACGGCGCTTGCCCAAGCCAATATCAATATTGTCGCCATTGCTCAGGGCTCTTCCGAGCGTTCAATTTCCGCAGTGATTGCCGATGAGAAAGTGACCGAAGCGGTTCGCAGTTGCCATGAAGCCCTGTTTAGCTCGCGCCAAGTTATTGATGTATTTGTGATTGGTGTTGGCGGCGTTGGTGGTGCATTGGTTGAGCAAATTCGCCGCCAACAGCCGCGTCTGCTGGCGCAAAGCAATACTCAACTGCGCGTGTGCGGCCTCTCTAATTCACGGGCCATGCTGCTAGATGTCAACGGGATCGCACTCGATCACTGGCAAGATCAAATTCGTGCAGCCGAAGAGCCATTCTCATTTGCACGATTGATCCGGGCTGTAAATCAACACCATCTGCTAAATCCGGTGATCGTAGATTGTACCTCGGATCAACACATTGCTGATCAATATGCCGAGTTTCTGGCTGCCGGATTCCACGTTATCACGCCAAATAAAAAGGCCAACACCTCTTCAATGGCGTACTACCATTTGCTACGCCGCACGGCACAAAACAGCCGCCGTAAATTCCTGTACGATACCAACGTAGGTGCGGGATTGCCGGTCATTGAAAACCTACAAAACCTGCTCAATGCCGGTGATGAACTGACCCGCTTTAGCGGTGTACTTTCCGGCTCATTATCCTTTATGTTCGGTAAACTCGAAGAGGGTATGAGTCTCTCTGCCGCAACAACATTGGCACGCAGTAAAGGCTTCACAGAGCCTGATCCGCGCGATGATCTCTCTGGTATGGATGTCGCCCGTAAGTTGCTGATTCTTGCTCGAGAAGTGGGCTATTCACTGGAACTGAGCGATGTTGAGGTTGAAGGAGTCCTGCCGGCTGACTTTGATGCCTCTGGTGATGTAGAGAGTTTCATGGCTCGTTTACCAGAACTTGATCGTGCCTTTGCAGTGCGAGTCGCCGATGCTGAACGGGCCGGTAAGGTACTGCGCTATGTCGGCCAGATTGAAGAGGGCCGTTGCAAGGTCTCAATTGTCGCCGTTGACGGCAGTGATCCGCTGTATAAAGTTAAAGAGGGTGAAAATGCGCTGGCCTTTTACAGCCGTTACTACCAACCACTGCCGTTAGTACTGCGCGGTTATGGTGCGGGTAACGATGTCACAGCAGCCGGTATTTTCGCTGATTTATTACGAACCCTGCCGTGGAAGCGTGGAGTGTAACAATGGTCATTAAAGTCTATGCACCGGCCTCTATCGGTAATGTGAGTGTCGGGTTTGATGTTCTGGGCGCGGCGGTAACACCGGTTGATGGCTCACTGCTTGGCGATGTAGTCAGCGCAGAGGCCTGTCACGAGCCGTTTGAACTCTCATGCCGTGGCCGTTTTGTCGATAAACTGCCGGTCAATCCGCATGAAAATATCGTGTATCAGTGCTGGGTTCTCTTTAGTGAGCGGCTGCACTTGCAAGGGCAGAAAACAAAACCGGTACGTCTGGTACTCGAAAAAAATATGCCTATCGGATCGGGGCTAGGTTCAAGTGCATGTTCGATTGTTGCGGCACTGGTTGCGCTAAATGAATGGAACGATTGCCCGTTTGATGAACACGCCATGTTAAGCATGATGGGTGAGTTGGAAGGGCGGATTTCCGGCAGCATTCATTACGATAATGTCGCCCCCTGCTATCTTGGTGGTTTACAGCTGATGGTAGAAGAGCTCGGTATTATCAGCCAATCAGTACCCTGCTTTGATGAGTGGTATTGGGTCATGGCCTACCCTGGCATTAAGGTTTCAACTGCCGAAGCACGGGCTATTTTACCCGCACAATACCGCCGCCAAGACTGTATCACCCACGGCCGTCATCTGGCCGGATTTATCCATGCCTGTTACAGCCGCCAGCCACGTTTGGCAGCACAGATGATCAAAGATGTTATTGCTGAACCTTATCGTGAGCGCTTACTCCCCGGTTTTGCCGAGGCGCGACGCCACGCCGCAGATATCGGTGCGCTGACTACGGGGATCTCCGGCTCAGGCCCGACACTGTTTTCCGTCTGTGCCGACTATGCTATAGCAACACGCGTTGCACGCTGGCTAACGGATAATTATCTGCAAAATGACGAAGGATTTGTCCATATCTGCCGCATGGATCTGGCAGGGGCGCGCATACTGGAGTAACCAATGAAACTGTACAATATTAAAGATCACAACGAACAGGTTAATTTTGCACAGGCCGTACGTCAGGGATTAGGCAGCCAGCAAGGGCTCTTTTTCCCATTTGACTTACCCGCACTGAGCAATATTGATCGGCTACTAGATTTACCATTTGTCGAGCGCAGCAGCGAAATTCTCAGCGCCTTAATTGGTGATGAAATGCCATCTGAGCAAGTGCATGCCTTAGTGGATCGCGCCTTTAACTTCCCACTGGCTTTACAGCCGGTTACTGATGACATCTACGCATTAGAGTTATTCCATGGCCCTACTCTTGCCTTTAAAGACTTCGGCGGTCGCTTTATGGCACAGGTACTTGAGCATGTCAGGGGCAAAGAGAAGATCACCATTCTAACGGCCACATCCGGTGATACGGGGGCTGCCGTTGCACAAGCCTTTTACGGGATAGAGCAAATTCAAGTGGTGATCCTCTATCCAAAAGGGAAGATCAGCCCACTACAAGAAAAACTATTTTGTACCTTAGGTGGGAATATCCACACACTGGCGGTAGAGGGTGATTTTGATACCTGTCAGGCATTAGTAAAACAAGCATTTGATGATGAACCGCTGCGTCAGGCCATTGGTCTTAACTCAGCGAACTCAATTAATATCAGCAGGTTACTGGCGCAAATCTGTTATTACTTTGAAGCCGTAGCACAGTTGCCGATAGAAAAACGTCATCAACTGGTGGTCTCTGTACCGAGTGGTAATTTTGGCAATCTGACTGCTGGGCTGTTGGCACAAAGTCTGGGCCTGCCAGTTAAGCGCTTTATTGCTGCGACTAATGCGAATGATACCGTACCGCGTTATCTGGCTAGCAAACAGTGGCAACCCAACGCAACAGTGGCCACACTCTCTAACTCAATGGATGTCAGCCGCCCCAACAACTGGCCGCGCATTGAAGAGCTGTACCGCCGCAAAGAGTGTCGCATTCCGGCGCTGGCTTCAGGTTCGGTCAGTGATATTCAGATGAAAGAGACACTGCAACAGCTCGATCAACAAGGCTACCTGTGTGAACCGCACGGTGCTACTGCGTACCGGATCTTGGCCGAGCAACTGCAAGAGGGTGAGACCGGTATCTTTTTATGTACCGCACATCCGGCAAAATTCAAAGAGAGTGTCGAGCAGATCCTCGATAAAGAGATAGAACTGCCGCCGGCGTTAGCCGCACGCGCGAATCTTCCCTTGTTATCCGAACCGATGTCCGCCGATTTTGCGCAGCTCAAACAGTGGCTCACCAAGACGCTGCTGTAAATTACTCAAACAAACTGGCGATAATGTACTAAAAAAACTCACGAAAATATGAAGTAAAACATCAAGTAAAATACAAAATAAAAAGCCGACACCCAACAGGGGATCGGCTTTTTTATTGTTTAAAATCAGTTTATTAGTCGGTTTTCATTTAAATTGCAGACTCAGGTTCAGCCAGCTCTTGATGAACTTTGCGCACGCTTTTGATCCACGCATCAGTGTAATACGGCGTTACATGCTGCTGTGCCGCCGTTCGTGCCTCTTGCAATGACCCATACTCCCCTAAAACCACCAAATACCATGCCTGCTTGTGCCGCAACGTTTTATACAGATAGCGCGGCATAGGTGTACCGGCTGACGGAATATTACGCTCCTGCTCTACCGCCTTGGCTAACGGATAGTTTGGGGTAGCAATCAGCTGAATAGTATAGGCACTGGTCGGCATTGAACGCAGTTTTTGCCTTACCGCAGAGATATCCGGTTCACTTAATCCTGCTGATGGCGTTGATATAAGC